>JACOWO010000073.1 GCA_016176745.1 Nitrosopumilales archaeon | reverse complement strand
AATCAAGAAACTCTTTTGTTACAAGAAAACTTAGCCAGACATTATCTGATTTTTGGTTTGCGATTTGTTTTATGATTTGTTCATCAAGCAAAGGAAGGTCGCCTGATACGACAAGTACGTAATCGTCAAATGATTTTAGTACAGTGTTTAGGTCTTTGACATATCCATTACCAAGAGTCTCAAAAACCTTGATTCCGTTTTCTTCTAAAAGATTCTTTGTCTTTGGCGAGTTTTGGCTTGTTGCTGCTACTATTTGTGAAAAACATTCCGAATTTTTTAGTGCATCAACTACATGAAGGATAACAGGTTTTTTATATTTTAGCAAAAGTTTTTCTTCTAACAAGTTCATACGGCTTCCTTTGCCACCTGCCATCACAAGTCCGATCATAACGATGCAAATATCAAAAGCGATGACAGTCTTGTTAGTTCGTTTGTTGCGCCTAAAACATCACCTGTAATTCCACCAAAGCTTCGAGTCGAGATAGCTAAAATGAAAAGCGTTATTGTGATTCCTGCTCCAAAAACTACTAGCCCCGTAGTTCCCCCAAGCACAACTAACGGAACAATTGTGATTGCAAAAGCTGCAAGCAGTCGTTTTTTGTCCTTCATTATTTGTACAAATGGGGAGTTAGAGCCAACAGCTGCAGAATTTCCAAGACTTGCCTGCAAAACCATAGAAAACTTGGCAAAAATCTCGCTAAGTAAAATAGCATAAAAGATTTCAAATCCCCTAATCAGTGAAAGCGAAATAATAGTGCCAACAAGGCAGAGCACCACTGCAACGATTCCTGCAGATCCTGTTGATACATCTTTCATAGCCTGTAGTTTCTTTTCTTTTGTTCCCTTTACCATAAGACCATCTGCAAAATCTGCAAGGCCATCAATGTGGTGAATTCCAGTAATGAGTGCAAGCGAGACTATTACTAATAATGCAACAATTAATGGCTCAAGAAAAAGTGACAGGCCAAAACCAATTCCTCCAATTGCAAGTCCGATTGCAATTCCTACAATCGGAAAAATGTACATGTATCTTGCAATAGTCTCAAGGCTTGCATTGTTTGATGGCAGTATGGTCAAAAACGAAAATACTGAACCAATTTCTCTAAGCATGGAACCACCACCCAAGATATGATAACGTTGCAATTATTGGAACTGTTACTATTACGCAAAACAAAATAGATGTTAGCTTCATCATCTTGATTGCAGATTTTACATGTGATTTTGAAAAGTCGAGGCTTCCATCTCCAAGCGAATAATGATCTATTTTCTCAAACCTTGTTCCAAGTGCTCCAGCTAAGGCAGCCATCGGATATCCAGCATTTGGGCTTTCTGTGTTTTTTCCGTCTCGCTTCATTATTTGGTATGACATTTTCCAGTTTTCTCCAAGGATCATTGCACTAAGGATCATCACAAGTCCTGTAAGTCTGGCAGGAATATAGTTGAGAATCTTGTCACAGTTTGCCCCAAACCATCCCACATTTTTGAAAAGACTTGTCTTGTATCCAACCATTGCATCAATTGTATTTACTGTTCTGTACACAAATGCACCAGGCAAGCCAAATAACGCAAAGTAAAACAACGAGCCTGTAACCCCATCGACTGTATTTTCACTTATACTTTCAAGAACCCCAGATAGTATGTGATTTTTGTCAAGGTCTTTTGTATCACGCTTTACGATCAGTGCAAGTTTTACTCTTGCATCATCCAAGTTTCCATGTTCAAGTGAGTTTAGCACTGCAGTTGCATGCCGTTCCATTCCCTTTATCGCAATTGTTGTTTTGAGCAAGATTCCTCCTACTGTAACCGAGATGAATAGCTCAACATAGTATGTCATAAGCATGCTTTCAAGACCAATTCCTAAAAGGACAAGAAATGATACAACGATCGATATTACAATTAAAACAAGAAATACACCTCCTAGTTTTTCAAGTTTTGGAGAATCGTTTTTTGTAAAGGGAACTAGTTTTGCAACAAGTTTTCCAATCCATGCAGTTGGGTGGTATTTGTTTTTTGGATCACCTAGTGTAAAATCCAAAAACAGTGCAAGAGAAACTATTAAAAGTGATTCTAGTATCATCTTATCATTCTCTCTATTTCTTTTATGTTTAGACTTTTTTCTACTAATTTACTTAGCTTCTCAATTTCTGAGTTGATCTTTTTCAAGTTTTTTTTGTTCCAGACCATGTGTCTTGCCTTGACTCCTAGCGAATCCTCCTCAGGCAATGCAAACTTTGCCATAGGAATTGTTCCAAGAATTGGCCTTCCAGTCTTTTTTTTTAGTTTTTGAAACGCAGGTTTTAAAATATCAAGATCCCCACGAAACTTGTTTATCACAAATCCTTTTACAAAATGTCGGTATTTTTTATCAAGAAGTGTCATCGTTCCAATTATACTTGCAAACGATCCGCCCCTGTCAATATCTGTAACAAGCAAAACAGGCGAGTTTGCCTTTTTTGCAATTCTCATATTTGCAATATCATATTTTTCTAAATTGATTTCAGATGGAGAACCTGCTCCTTCAATTATTACAAAGTCGTTTAACCTATGAAGTTTGTTAAGAGAGTGAGTAGCTGCGGCAAGCCCCTTTGTGAGTGCAAACTTTTTGTAGTATTCAGTTGCATGCATGTTTTTGTAGAACTTGCCATGCAAAAATACCGAGCTTCGATAGTTTCCAAGCGGCTTTAGCAGAATCGGGTTAATATCAGGCGTGATTTCTGCGCGTGCTGCAACTGCCTGAATTGCCTGCGCACGTGAAATCTCAAACTCTTTTGTCTTGTAGGAATAGTTTGACATGTTTTGCGATTTGAATGGAGCAACGTTGTATCCTTTTTTTGAAAAAATTCTGCAAAGCGCAGTAACAAGCGTTGTCTTGCCAGCACCAGATGATGTTCCCTGAATCATGAGTGATTTCATTTAATTGACTCCAGTGCTTTTATCAGATTTACATTTTCTTTGTGGTTCTTTACTGCAATGCGAATGTATTGATCATTTAGCCCCCTAAAGTTGCTACAGTCTCTGACAAGAATTTTTTTTGCAAGCAGTTTTTTTTGCAGTATTTTTGATTTTATTTTTGATTTTATCAGGATAAAGTTTGTAGCTGAGTTATGGCAGGAAAAGTTTGGCATTTTTGCAATAGAACTAGAAAGATATTTTGATTCTTTTTTGATTAGATTTCTTGTTTTATCCAAGTAGAAGCTATGACACAGAGCTGCACTTGCAGCCTTTTGTGCTAGTCCGCTTACATTCCATGGAATTTTTATTTTATTTAGAACCGAGATCATTTTCTTGCTTCCAAGTCCATAACCTATTCTTATTCCTGCAAGGCCAAATGATTTTGTAAGAGAACATAGAACAAAGAGATTATCAAATTTTTTGAGTGCCTTTGTAACTGATTCATTTGAACTTGGGACAAGCTCAATAAAGCATTCATCAACAAAAACTAGTGTATTTTTTTTCTTGGCATTTTTGATTATCTCAAGCATTTTAGATTTTGGCATTATGGCTCCTGTTGGATTATTTGGGTTGCATAAAAAAATACAACCACTTTTTGGAATAATTTTGATAAAGTCATCAAGTGAGTCATTGAGATTCATCGTTTTAAAAAATGAAATTTTACAACCGGCAAGCTTACATGCTACCTCATATTCTCCAAAGGTTGGAATTGATATCAAAATCGAAGTTTTTTTGCCAAGAAACGCCCTGCAAAAATTGTAAATTATCTCTGTTGCCCCGTTTCCAACAACAATCTGATCCCTTGAAATTCCTGTATACCATTCAAGGTGCGAGCGTAATTTTGTAGAATCTGAATCTGGGTAGACATCAAGTGACTGTATTTCTTTTTTTATCGCCTTTTTGACAAGAGGTGGAAATCCAAGCGGGGATATGTTTGAGCTAAAGTCTGTTACTGCAGAATCTACGTTTTTTACCGAGTATAATCCGCCGTGCTTGACTGGAGAATGGCTTGCTATGCTTTCTTCCAATCTAAATTTCATAGATTCAGAATACACGCCTTAGGATTATTGTATTTTGGTATTTTTTCACTAAAGGATTATTAATTGAATTTAAGGAATTTTTGTTTGTGAAGAAAAGAGTAGCAATAATTGGTGTAACAGGCTCTGTAGGCCAGGAATTTGTAGTATCGCTAAAAGACCATCCGTGGTTTGAGGTAACTCAGATTGCAGCATCTGAAAAATCTGCAGGAAAAAAGTACATTGATGCAATAAAGGATCCTGCTAGTGAAATCACAAAGTGGCAGGTCGGAGGCCAGATTCCAGAGTATATCAAAAATATGATGGTACGATCAGTTAATGAGATAAAGGCCGATGAGCTTGATCTTGTTTTTACATCCATTGAAAGCGGTGCTGCAAGAGAAATAGAGGAACGCTTTGCAAAAGATGTTCCTGTAATCAGTACATCATCTGCTTTTCGATATGAAGAGGATGTTCCAATTCTTATACCAGGAATAAATGACGAACAAGCAGATCTAATAGATACTCAAAGAAAAAATAGAAAATGGAAGGGTTTTGTTGCGCCACTGCCAAACTGCACAACAACTGGCCTTGCAATAACAATGAAGCCACTTTATGAAAAGTATGGAGCAAAAAGAGTATTGATGACATCAATGCAGGCAATATCAGGTGCCGGACGAGAGCCTGGCGTTTCTGCAATGGATGTTACAGACAACATCATACCATACATTCCAAAAGAGGAACAAAAGGTAATGATAGAAACTGCAAAGATTCTTGGCAAGCTAAAGGACGGAAAGATAATTCCAGCCGATATCAAGGTTAGCTGTACCTGTACGCGAGTTCCAGTCCTTGATGGACATACAGAATCAGTCTTTGTCGAGACGTCAAAACCAATTGATCCAAAAACTGCGAAAGCGTCGTATGAGAAATATTCTAAAAAAATAAGCGTGACTGGTCTTCCATCTGCACCACCAGATTACTATGCAGTCCATGATGATCCTACAAGACCACAGCCAAGACTTGAACGCGAGGTAAACGATGGCATGACAACAACCATCGGTAGACTGGAAACTATAGATCTGTTCGACAATGGAATAAAGTATGTACTGTTCTCACACAACAAAAAAATGGGATCAGCAAAGGGTGCAGTACTGCTAGCAGAAATGCTATACAAAAAAGGCAAAATCTAGGTCTAAAATCATAAAAATTTCATTATATCTTTATTAATAATGTAATTCTTTACAACTATTGCGGGATTTTAATGGCAAAAATCGATAATCTTGATCTGATTATTTTATCTGAGCTCAGCCAAGATGCAGCAATATCTGTCCCAAAACTTTCAAAAAAGATCAAGGTAAACTCGTCAGTTGTTTACAGTAGGATAAAGCGGTTAATCAAACGAAAACTAATTGAACGATTTACAATTGAGGTAAACAGCGCAGAGCTTGGCTATCACGTAAAGGCGCTAACTGGAATAAACATGGATACAAAGATGCGCGATAATGTAATTGAGGAGTTGTTCAAAATAGCTGGAGTGTCAGAGATTGCTGAAGTTACTGGAAGATTTGATGTTTTAGTTACGATGCATGCAAAAACACTTGATGAGATGCACAAGCTATTATCTGAAAAAATTGGTAGAATTCAAGGCATACAGAGCTCAGAGTCATTTATTGAGATGAAAACGCGTAAAAAGCCAATGCCATTTATGCCTGAGTAGCGTGCTACATTTAATTTTAGAAAGGATGTCGATATAGCGTGGAAGAAAAGGTGCAAAAGACAAAGAGTGAGTCTCGCATCAAGGTATACTATGAAGTAACAAAGCCAAAGATCTGGTATCTTTTAGTTTTTACAACTTTTGCAGCTGCAATTACTGCATCCAATATTTATCAAGTTGAGATCTCGGCAGCTACTTGGGCCCTTATGCTTGTAGGGGTAATCACAGGATCTGCTGCTGCAAATACCCTGACAAACTATCATGATAGAGATATTGATGCCATAATGGAACGAACAAAGAACAGACCACTTCCCTCAAAGCGGATTTATCCCCCCGAGAAGGCACGCGATTTTGGTCTTGTTTTGGCTACAATTGCTCTTGCATGCTCGTTTGGCCTCTCATATACTACAAGTTTCTGGCAGGGAATAATTGCCGGCTCTCTTATGGCATTTGGTTTGGCTGATAACATCTTGGTTTATAGCTATACGCTAAAGCGCAGAAGCTGGACTAACATAATTTTAGGTGGATTCTCAGGCGGGGCTCCTGCAATGATTGGATATGTTGCAGTAACAATGGATGGTCTTTGGTCGCTTGGATTGATGATGGGAGCACTTGTTTTTGTGTGGATTCCAATGCACATATGGGCTTTAACTTTGCATTTTAAGGAAGATTACAACAAGGTAAATGTTCCAATGCTAACTGCTGTAAGATCTGAAAAAGATTCTGTTAGGATAATAGCTGGAACTACACTTATGATGGTACTATTTTCTGTTGTGCCTTTCTTTTTGACTTTGGAAGACGGAAAGCCTATGATGGGCCAAGTCTATCTGCATACTGCAATTGCATCAGGTGTTTTAATGGTAATTTTATCGATTTGGGTTATGGCAAAACCATCTGAAAAAGCGTCATGGACTTTGTTCAAGTTTTCAAGTCCATATCTTGCTGTTTTGTTTATTGCATTGATGGTTGATTCTGCATTATAATTAGAAAATTTTAGTTTTGTAGAATAAGCAAATTTTGAGTTTTTACAACTAATTCTAGTCAAAACATTAAATGGAAACTGGCTTTTGCTTGTAATGAATTAAAACATCGTTTATTCCATCAATAATACTTTGAATCCTAGGCACGTTAGCTTTGTTTTCCATAATTTCGTTTTTTATTATATTTAGATAATGTAATTTTGTTTTTACAGTTTTAAGTCGCTTTGTTTTTGATAAATCAGAATTTTTAAGATCAGAAAGGTTAGCTGCAATATCACATAGTTTGATTAATTTTGCCTCAAATGGTGCATTTTTTAGCTGCGTTACATATTGTGATTCTCTTTCTTTTTTAGGCAATTTTGCATCCTTTGAAAGCGATGAGACAAGAATTGCAACATCTCGTCCAAACTGCTCAAAAATATCATCAAAGCTGGTATTGGTATCTTCCATAGTATCATGAAGAAATGCCGCACAAAGAACATCCTCATTTACAATGCCCATACTTTTTAGTCTACTAACTACAGATTCCAAGTGTACAAAGTAAGGCGTGGTTCCATCTTTTCTAGTCATTTTGGAATGTTTTTCTTTTGCAAATAATTCGGCTTTTTCTAGTTTTGTCATGAGTGGTTTTTCATTTTAACTATTCAAATTCTTAACTCAATTAACTTTTGTATTATTTTTAATCAAGAAAAAGTTTCAAGAGCTTGATAATTTCTCATCTCAATTACAAACCATTAAATGTAATCAAAATGACCAATTGCGTGAGCAAGCAAAAGGCTTTAGATATTTTATCTAACTATAGGGATCGCAAGCAAAAAAGGCTTGAGACCATTAATCAAAGCATACCACAATTTACAACATCTGAATCAAAAGATAATGTAATTTCGCTTAGAAATACGGTTCAAGGCGAGCTACAAATCCTTGATGAAGTAATTTCTGAGCTTAAAACAGATCACATCTAGTTTGATGCCAG
>JACOWO010000072.1 GCA_016176745.1 Nitrosopumilales archaeon | reverse complement strand
TGTGGTATCATGTGGAATTGGTGTTACATCATCAATTCGTCCAATCTTAAAACCGCCACGTGCAAGGGCTCTTATTGCAGCCTGAGCGCCTGGTCCTGGAACTCTTGAGCCAACACCGCCAACTGCTCTTACTCGTATATGCAAAGCTGTGAATCCTTTAGTTTTAGCAGATTCGACTACAGCATTTGCAGCTTTCATTGCTGCAAAAGGTGAAGATTCGTATCTGTCTGCATTAACATGGACACCACCTGAGCTAAGTGCTACAGTTTCTGCGCCAGTTAGGTCTGTCATATGGATAATGGTATTGTTATAACTGCTGAAAATGTGTGCAACACCCCATTTTTCTTTTCCAGGAGTCTCTTCTTGTTTTGAACTTTTTCTTTTTTCTTTTATTTCGACAGAATCTTTTTGAATCTCTTCCTCGACTTCTACTTCATCTATTTTCTCAATTTTTGATTCTGATTCTGACAATGTTAACCCACGCTTTGAAGGGTTTAAAAAACATTAGTTTGACAAATCCCATGAACGGAGTTCGAATTCCTTCGTACTCACAAAATTTCAATTTTCAGAAAGACACAAGATAATTTCAAGTGCAGGAGCAGAATCCTACAAGGGGTTGTGACGAACACTTACACAAGTATTGACAATGAAATCTAGTGACCGCATATGGCATGCATCAAAAGATACTTTGTAAGGGTTGATTTCTGCCCCTGCATGTAATTACTTGGCATGATTTTGTATTTAAGAAATGATTAACTTTGTTAATCTTGGTTTTTTGAACAGCTATTTTTTTAAAAACGTTTTAGGGAAAATTTCTACTTCCTATCATTTTTCCTAGTTTATCTATATAATCATAATCTTTTACTTTTTTCAATTGTTTTTTTGAAGATTCTTCAACCTTTATTCTCTGTTCAAGCTTTGTCTTTTTCATATTCACTAAAACTATTTTCTTTGATTTAAATTTCCATTAACTATGTTAATCATTCCATAAATAGACGATCTGCCGCTAAATCTCGTTGAAAAGCATTTCAAAGAAAAGTAGAAAATCTAAAGGCATTACAATAATTGGAATTTTAGGCGCCTCTTTAGTTATTGGCATACTTGGTTATACTACGATAAACTCAATGATTCCTGTAAATTCAAATTTTCCAGTATTTTCTGCGCCTACAAACATCTATCTTAAAGCAATAAAGTCCCCAGATCGTGGATATGTCTTTGCATCCCAGTCAGTAAAAGGTGGCAAAGGCGTACCTCTTACAGGTGCCCGCTCTCCAACTTTTGTTATCAATGAGGGAAATCTAGTATCGATTCATCTAATTAGTGAGGATCGAAATGAAAGAGATAATCCTTCATTTCACAACATTAACATCGATGAATTTAATGTTCATTCAAAGAACTTGCATTACTTTGAATCACAAACGATAACATTTCTAGCTGACAAACAAGGCGAATTTCATTACTACTGTACAATACATCCAGAAATGAGTGGTACGCTGGAGGTACAATAGAAATGAATTGCAAAAGTTTTTACGATTTCTACATTTTAAAGAGGAGGTAACAAATTGTCTGAAAACGAAGTCTCACGATCAAATATTTTGTCTACAGTTGACTATGTTATTGAAAGAATTCAAGAACTGCGTAAAATCATGATTGGTGTTTCAATATCTGCACTTATACTTGCTCCATTAGCCATAGGCTTGTCAGTTTATCTTTCAACACATCCATTGTTTTTTAAAATCCTAGAGCAAAAAGACGAATTTGGTTTATTTTTGAGCATCTTACTTGGAAGCATCATAGTGATATCAGGAATCTGGTTATACACAGGAATACGTCAATACAGGTCGCTGAGTCCGTGGAAGAAAAGATACGACGAATATCTAAAAAAGAAAAATGAACTTGATTCTTCATTAACTTCACAATACAAACTAGATGAGAATTAAAAGACTAAGCTTCGTCTTATCAGCTTCTGGATTTTTTGATTTGCGTGGAAACAGATCCTCATATGGATCAAGAATTGTCTTACAAAACTCTAGACCTTTTTGAGTGGACTTGTACATTGTAACTGTCCGTTTGCCTGCTTTTTCTTCAAACCTTGTAACCATGCCATTTTCTTCTAAAGAATCAAGAATATTTCGATGTTTTTTCAAGTTTAATCCACAATGACTTATCAATGCAGTTTGGTTTAGTGCACCATACTCTGAAAGGGTCAAAATAACATCCTTTAAGATGTATATCTTTTCGCGGTACCCCTTGCCAAGAACCAATTTACGTTTCATTCTAAACTGTGCTAAATAATTGCTCTTGTCGAATTAACAATGTTAAGCAAGCGATTATAACAATAAAATAAAAAAACGGTCAGTGACGCTTAGATTATCTTGCAAGGATTATGGTTTTGAATGCGATTTTGAATCAAAAGGAGACAATGCATCTACAGTTATTGAGGAATTTGGAAAGCATACAGACGAAGTACATGGAATCGAATATTCAAAGGAAGCACTCATGCAGTTTATTATGAGAAAAGGCGGATGATTTTTTACCGTTTAAAAAAACATTAACTTCTAAAATGCATCCAGCCTAGATTTTCCATTCTTAGTGTTTTGTTGCCTTGCCAGTATTGAACTCCTTTACCAGCTGCAACAAACCCTATCTCAAAAAGTGAAATTTTTAGTCTTTTAGCATTATTTTTTATCTTTTGCAGTCTTGCAGGATTGACAGTAGCCACAATTTCATACTCTTCACCTCCATTGAAAACCAAGTCCAAAGGATCAAGTTTGTTTTTTCTTGCAAACTCTAAAAGATCAGAGTTTGTTGGAAGGTTTGTTATGACAAATTTTTTTCTGCTCTGCTTTGCCATTTCATAAAGTGTAGTGGAGAGGCCATCGCTAGAGTCCATTGCGGATGTAAAGTAATTGCGATTTTGCAGTCCAAACCTTAGTTTTGGCCTGGGCTTGAATACTGTACCTGTTGCTTTTTTAGAAAATTTGCTGTCTGATTTTTTATTTTCAAGCAGTATCTTTAGACCTGCGGCAGAATATCCAAATGGACCGCTAGTTATTATGATGTCATTTGTTCTAGCCGCCTTTCGAGGAACTATATTGCCAGATGTGCCTACCAAAAAGACCTGGATCACTAGCTCCTTTCCTTCATTTGTGTCTCCACCAAGTATTTTGATATTGAATTCCTTCGATGCAAGGCCAAAGCCTTTGGCTAAATTTTGTATTTTTGATTTTGTAAATTTTCTTGGAATTGTTACAGATATTACTGCATAAAGTGGTTTGACGCCTTTTGATGCAAAATCACTAACACATGCTACGATGCTTTTTCGTGCAACATCTTGCAATTTTATTCTAGGTGGAATGTCTGTGCTTTCAACAAGTGTATCAAGCTTGACAACACATGGCGTATTGCCTATTTTAAAAGTCTCAACGTCTTCAGAAACAAAGTTTTTGTTAAGATGTCTTTGAAAAATTTTTATTATTTGCTCTTCATTTAACCTGTTCATGACTTTTTTTCACCAAATCCAAAATCTGATTTTTTATCTCTTGAGCTTTTTGCAAACTGTTTGATTCTGATGAAATTCTGATAATGTCTTCTGTGTTTGATTTTCTTACCAAAACCCAGCTGTTTTCATCAACTATTGCCTTGACCCCATCAATTGTAATGATTTCACTAAACTTTCCTTTCATGTTTTCATAGAGTTTTGCTATGATCTTATCATGCAAATCTGATCCGATAGTGATTTTGTCTCTGCTTTGATAGTAGTTTGACATGAACTTGAGAATGTCATTAAAGGTCGCAGTTCCAAGCATGGATGCAATCAAGCCGCTAGTTAATAGCCCGTCTCTGCAAAAATTAAACTCTGGCAAAATAAAACCTGCACTGCTGCCTTCGCCACCTGCCTGCGCTTTTGTCTTTAGCATCAGATCAATCACGTTTGCTTCCCCTACCTTTGATCTCTGAACAGTTCCACCATTTTGTGTGACAAATTTTTCAACTGAAATGCTTGTGTCTATGCTAAAAACAAATTTTTTGTATCCAAGTTCTAATGCCTTTGCGACCCCAAGACCCAAAGTTACATCAGAGGACTGTTTTTTTCTGTCATAAACAACAACTAGCCTGTCTGCATCCAAGTCAAAGGCAAACCCGATGTCTTTGCTGCCTGTATTTGCTATGAGGTCCTTTAGATTATCTGTAGTTGGGTCTGGGCCACGCGTAGATTTGCCAATGTTTTCATTTATGGTCTTTACATTACAGCCTAATTTTTTTAAAAGTGATGGGGCAACATCTTTTGCAGCACCTCCACCAATGTCTACTATTGTTTTTGGATTGCCGTCTATCTTGCCAATTAATTTAGCTGCGTCATCTACATAGCTAGAACAGATCAAAGTTTCAGTTCCAATTTTTGTCTTAGAAGTAACTTGTTCATTTACAACAGAATTTAGTTCGTCGTCGTTTATTCCTCTTCCATCAACAATAAACTTGAGACCGTTCCATTCTAGTGGATTGTGAGACGACGTTACAACTATTCCTGCGCCATATTTTCTTGACTCTCTAAACACAACAGGGGTTGGCACCATTCCAAAGTCAAAAACATCAATGCCACACTGCATTAGCGCAGCAGCTGCTGTCTCTTTTATTATATGACAAGATGGCCTTGTATCTGTACCAATTACACATTTTTTGGATTTTACAAGCGTAGAAAAGCTGTTGCAGAATTTCAAAACATCTTTTTGCGTAAAATCGTTTCCAAAAATTCCCCTAATACCGGAGATTGATATTTTCACTGAAACCAAACCAGAAAGGCTTTTTATAAACTCTAATCGGAACCGATGCGTGCCTCGATAGCTCAGCCTGGCAGAGCGAACGCCTCGTAAGCGTTAGGCCACGGGTTCAACTCCCGTTCGAGGCTTTATCAAAAATTGTAAAATCAAAAATCTAGTTACTATCAACAAGGGTTTCTATGTCGTCTTCAAGTTCTTTTCCTAGTCCTTTCCACCAAACTCCTGCCTCGCTCATATGCCCTCGTTAATACCCAAAAGTCTCCTTTATAGATCTGTCGGTTGAGCAAAATTTGATCAACAAAATCAAAGAAATAATTAAAACAGAAAAATAACCGTGCTACTTTTTTCGCTTTTTTTTGCGATAGATGATAATTGCCAATGCGCCAGCAGCACAGGCCCAAAAGACTGGCCATCCTAAAGGATCCTTTTGTGGTATTAATCCTAAAAAGGCATAAATCGTTCCTCCGATCAACCCAAAACCAATCAATTCAAGTATTTTTGACATTTCCATTCAAATCATTTCAAAAAGATATATTATTTTGTGATCTAGCTATTAATATGGACAAGTACCTGATATTGATCCTGATGTTTTTGATTGCAGGTATGGGTATAGCAATAACAAGAGATCCACCTGTTGTTGTGATGTTTTATACGATGCTTGGCGGGGCAGTTTTTGTAATAATTTATAGCGCAATGAAGGATAGAAAAGAACGAAAAAACATTAACAGAAGCCGTAAATCAAAAAAATAATTTTTTTTAAATCTCTAATCCAAAAGTTTCTGCAATATCTGCAAACTGCTTGTATGACTCTAGATATTGTCTGCCTCTAGGAGTGATTACAAAGACGTTTTTTCCATCATACTCTATTCTGTTTATCAGGCCAGCGCCAGTTAGATTCTCGATAAACTTTGCTAGTCTAGAATGTGATAGGTTTGCTTTTGTAAGCAGTGTTGTTGTCTTTATTCCCTCTTGACCACATTGGTCTGTTGCAGTCAGTAGGTCAGCTACAATTTGCATACTGGATCTATACACTACCATACAATTTTTCCTTCAAATACTGCAATATAAGAGTATTACCGCTTTTCACTATGAGATAAATATAATACTCTACATCTTGGTTCGTTGCAAAATAAATCCAGTCTTCCGCCTTGGTTTGATGGTTTTCTTGGGGTTGCCTACAGATATTATGACCTGAGAATGAACGTAGTCCCACTGTTTTCGGAAAGAAAACATGCTACGAATCTCTGGAATGAGACAATTCACTGGTGGAATGATCATACCATAAAACTACGCTTTGTTGAAACAGGTGAAAAATACTGGTTTATCATGGGCTCTGACTCTAAAAAACCAGAAAACAACAAGTCTCTTTTCAAAATTTTATCAAAGTCTGAGCATTATGAACGATTCAAGGCTGGACATGGTGGCGAAGCATATCTAACCTTGGGTGTTTATGCGATAGTGCATAAAAAAGGTGCAAAAGATGATACGGTTTGCAACTGTAAACACAGATTAGATGATCACGAAGAAGGTGATTCAGACGCATGTCTTATAGAAGAATGCAGCTGCAGAAAATTTGAAAGTTTTCAGGTGAATATTTTAAAAAGAAAAAAAACCATTACTGACATTAAATTTCTTCAAGAAGAGCAAGTAAAAGAAGATCCATTAACATGGAATTGTCTTTATGCTAACAAGTATAAAGAAATGAATTGATAAATCATCAAATTTTCTTTGAATCAGGCAAATTAATTCGTACATGTTTTCCTGGATAGTGCTCAGAAATTTTTTTAGAGTAACATTTTCCACACATGATGCCCTCTAGCTTCCATTCAGTCATTGGCAAGTATTTCTGATCCACTACCTTGCCGCATATTGCACATTTGTATTCGATTACCACGTGCAATTTTTCGATTAGTTCTATATAAAAATCAGATCCTACAAGAAAAATCTAGTTAAATATCACTGCATTATAGGAAAATTGCGGTAGAGTCTGGCCAATGTAAACCTCCTGCAATTTTTACATGGTTAGATATCTACCGCGCTTTGATTAGAGCAAACTGTATACTAGTTTCTTGATGCCCTCAATTTCGTCTTCTTCTTGTTTTATTTTCTTGTCTACAACACGTAACATTGAATCACTCCATACATTATGAGAAAAGAAATTATGCTTCGTATTGGCTTCATTTATCTCATCATCTACAACTGAATCTTCAAGAAATTTGGTAACTACAGTATCTGCAAGCTTGAGTATTCTGCCATTTAGCTTATAACTTCGAAATATGGGCTCTAGCTTGCCAATGTCTTCTTTGAATTCCCCTTTTGCGTCAAGGATTTTTTTATGCAGTATTCTAAAGTAAACGGCTACAAAAAATAATGTAGCATATCTTTTTGTCTTGTGGCCTCCTCGCTTGCCATAGCTGAGTATTTTTTTAGAGTATTCCTTTACAAGATACGGATAAAGCAAGAGTCGATAGTCGTCTTTTAGATTTTCATTAAAGACTTCATCATATTTGCTGCCTCGAGGTAAAAACTGGGCAGGTGAGCTGTATGATTCAGTAGGCCTTTGCTCCAGTCCTGCCACTAGTGACTGGATTGCATCTTTTGCAACTATGACTTTTTTGTGATTTTCTGGAAGATAGTTGTTGTAAATTGGATCTCCATTGTACTCATTTTGTTGTGATTTTGTCTTGCTGTCAAAAGATCCTGCCTGAATCTCGTAAAAATATTTGAGATTTTCTAGTTGAGACTTTATTGATTTATGAAAGTCCATCAAAGAAACTAGGTCTTTTCCTCGGACTGCATTCTATACTTTGTTATGTTGTTTTGATCCTGTTCGTCGTCTGCCTTGATAACTGTAACAGTTATGCTTCCATCAAGATTGTTGGTGCGTTTTGCTTTATCAATAATAGAGTTAGATGTTTGTGCGCCATTTACAATTTGAGGCGCATATAGAACAAGTGTATTGTTTTCTAGTTCCTCAAAATCGCTTACTACTATAGTTATCCCGTTGTTGTAATAGAAGAATTTGTGTGGATTGTTTTGCAGGGTTTCACGAATTCCCTTGTTTACCGAAGTCTTAAACTGCATCCACTGTCTTATGTTTGACTCAAACACATAATCACGATTTTTGATTACAAAGTCTGTTAGTTCTCGTAGTTTTAGGATGCCAAGTACAGTATTATCATGTCGAAGCATTTTTTCTAATTTTATGTTTGATTTTTTGCCTGCTGCTGGCTTTTTTATTCTAGCCCATAACTTTTGTATGATTTCCTCAATGTCTATTATTTCGATTGAC
>JACOWO010000165.1 GCA_016176745.1 Nitrosopumilales archaeon | reverse complement strand
TTTAGCAATGGTAGCAGTAAAAAATCATGATAATGGTTTTCTTAATCCAAAAGCACATCTACGAAAAAAAATTACAATTGATGATGTAATGAATTCTGCCGTAGTTGCAAGTCCATTAAAACTCTATGATTGTTGTCCATTCTCTGATGGTGCAAGCTCTGTAATTTTATGCAATGAAAAATTTGCAAAGCAACATACCAAAAATTACATTCGCATCATCGGTTCTGGAAGGGGTGGTTCCCCTGCAGCACTGCAAGGCCGTAATCACCTAACAACAATACCAAGTACCAAAATTGCAGCAGAAGCAGCTTACAAGATGGCAGGAATCAAACCAAAGGATGTTGACTTTGCTGAAGTTCATGATTGTTTTACTATCGCAGAAATAGTTGACACCGAAGATCTAGGATTCTTTGACAAGGGTAAGGCAGTTGAAGCAGTGCGGGATGGGAAAACAAGACTAAATGGTGAAATTCCGATTAATCCATCAGGTGGACTAAAATCAAAAGGACATCCAATTGGTGCAACAGGTGTGGGTCAAGTAGTTGAAGTCTTTGATCAGCTTACAGGAAAGGCAGGTGAACGAACTGTAAAGGACGCAAAGATTGGACTAACACATAATTTTGGTGCAACAGGTGCAAGTTGTGCAGTCCATATTTTTCAAAGTGTATAAGTTGTCAGCAAAACAGCAGTTCATTGAATGTGCAAAGCTAGGTAAGGTTCTTGCAAGAAAATGCAAAAACTGTGGCGAACGGCACTTGGCTACAGTATATTTTTGCCAAAAATGTGGAAATAAAGAATTTGAAAATGAGGAACTTGAAGGCAAAGGCACAGTCGTCACTTTTACAATAATTACGGTGTCTCCTGCTGGCTTTGAAAAGTACACGCCGTACGCATGGGTTGTACTACAACTTGATAGCTCAGACTTGAGAATATCAGGTTTTATGGCAAATATGGCAAAACCATCAGATCTTCCAATTGGCTCAAAGGCCAAAATTATAGGCTTTGATGAACGTGGAATAATTCTAGAAAAACAGTAAATCAAATTTATTGTATTTATTAAAAACTTTCAAGCGGATTTCTAATAATTTGAGCAAAACAGCTTACTATATGTCAGTAGAAGTAGTTTGCGGAAAATGTGGAAAAAAAGTGGCTAATATGAAAATGCTCAAATCGATCAAAGATGTAGTAAGACCATACAACAACAAATGTCCCTCATGTGGACAGACACTTTCTACTGCAGAATTTACACTTGATGTCCAAGGAAACTGATCTAAAAACTTTTCTGAATTGCTAGATCTTGATATTACAAATATTGCAATTTAATAATTAAGAAAAAATCATAACATCATATTTTGTCATAAATCTTAATTACTCCTGATCTTTTAGACATGGTTATGGAACTGAGCGAGGAAATAGAGGAAGATCCTAAGCGTGGCGGTATCTTACAATCAACATCAAAGCGTGTAAGAATGATCTTTTCTGTTATGGCAAGCCCAAACAGAATCGATATTTTAAGAATTTTAAACTCAAAGGGACCTCTAACTTATTCAGAATTAAAGTCACTTGCAGGATTTAAGTCAAAAAAAGAAAGCGGAAAATTTGCATATCATTTGCGAAAATTGTTGCGGCAATCACTAGTCGCACTTAATAAATCCGAAAGACGCTACACCATTACAAATCTGGGTAAACTAGTTCTTAGTCTTGCAAGACAGATTGAGGAAAGATCAATAATTGAAAGCGGAAAAATGTATGTTAGAACCTCACATGAATCAATTGAGGAATTTAACTCTCATAAAATCATCCAGTCCTTGGTTCGTGAGGGTAGTCTACCTCTTGAATTAGCTCAAAAAATAACAGAAGAAGTAGAAAATCGAATCTACAAATATCAAACAACATACCTAACAGGCTCTTTAATTCGTGAG
>JACOWO010000164.1 GCA_016176745.1 Nitrosopumilales archaeon | reverse complement strand
GGCTCCATGTTTCAGATCTTTTTTACAAAAGAGCTAGTTGTTGACTATAAAACATGCAAAAAATCTGATACTAGAAAATTTGAAAAGATGTTTCGTGCTCTCTTACGAAGCGGCATATTTATTGCTCCATCACAATTTGAAACTGCCTTTTTATCCTATTCGCACACAAATCGCGATCTAAAAAATACGGTCAAAGCCTATCATATTGCGCTAAAAGCGGTGAAAAAATGAAGTATCTTGTAGGAACGCGTGGAAGCCATCTTTCTCTTGTTCAAACAAACTGGGTAATTTCTGAGCTGCAAAAGAAAAATCCTGACGCAGAATTTGAAATTAAAACAATAAAGACAAAGGGGGATACAGACGCACGACCGCTTTTTACAATAAATCAAAAAGGAATATTTGAAAAAGAAATTGACAGGGCAGTAGCAGAACATCAAATCGATTTTGCAGTTCACAGCCTCAAAGACGTTCCATCAATACTTGGAGAGGAACTTACTCTTGCATGTGTGCCAAAAAGAGAAAACGTAAACGATATCCTAGTATCTGTAGATGGCTCAAGCCTTGAAGATATCAAATCAGGTGCAACTATTGGAACAAGTAGCTTGAGAAGAGCCGTCCAAGTTACAAGAAAGCGAGCTGATCTAAATGTTAAACCAATACGAGGCAACATTGAAACAAGAATAAAAAAAATTTCTGAAGGCACATATGACGCAGTAGTTCTTGCACAAGCAGGTATTGCAAGGCTAGGGCTCGATGTTAAATTCTCAAAATTATCAATAGATGATTTTCCACCTTCTCCAGGTCAAGGTGCACTAGCAATTGTTTCACGTTCTAATGACGATAAAACAATTTCAATGTTAAAAAAAATCGAAGACCCTCAATCTAGACTAGAAGTAGAAGCAGAACGAACCCTGTCTGAATATGTTGATTCAGGATGTAGATTTCCTGTTGGTGCCTTTGCAAAAATAGTTGACGGCACAATGTCACTTACTGTAATGGCTTATTCAATTGATGGAAAACAGTCTATAGTTGTACAAAAAAGTGGAAAAAAAGATGAACCAGCAAAATTGGGAAAGGAAGCAGCTGAAATGTTAAAAAGTAAAGGGATTTCTGAGCTTGCAAAAGATTGGCGAAAAAAAGTAGAGGAATGGAACAAACAATGAGAGGTAAGGTATTTCTTGTAGGCGCAGGACCTGGTGATCCAAAACTAATTACGCTTAGAGCAGTTGAATTGATAAAAAAAGCAGATGTTGTGTTATACGACAGGCTCGTAAGCAAGAAAATACTTGATATGATTCCAAAATCTGCAAAGAAAATTTACGTAGGAAGAGAAGTTGGCGATGATTACAAACATCAAGACAGTACAAATGACTTGATGGTAAAACATGCTAAAGCAAACAGAATGGTTGTAAGACTAAAGGGCGGGGACCCAACAATCTTTGGCCGTGGGGGGGAGGAAGCAGAGTATCTAAAAAAATACAAGATAAAGTTTGAGCTCATTCCAGGAATAACTTCAGGAATCGGTGCTGCAACATATTCTGGAATTCCATTAACACACAGAAAGTTTGCCTCTTCTGTTGTTTTTGTTACAGGTCATGAAGATCCTCAAAAACAAAAAGAGTCTGTAAAATGGCAAAGACTAGCAAAATCTGTTGATACAATAGTTATAATGATGGGTCTTTCGCGTATTGGCATAATCTGTAAGCGATTAATCGAAGGCGGAATGAGTAAAAAGACACCAGTTGCTGTAATTGAAAACGGCACCACTCCAAATCACAAAATGATTACAGGAGATTTGTCTAACATATCAAAACTTGCGAGTCAAAAAAACATCAAACCACCATCTATAATTATAATAGGTAAGGTAGTAGGTCTTTCAAAAACATTACAATGGAGAGATAAAAATGATTGAGGGAAAAACTATTGCAATAACTCGCTC
>JACOWO010000071.1 GCA_016176745.1 Nitrosopumilales archaeon | reverse complement strand
ACACGAAATAGAATCATTTGTAAAAAAAAGCCTAATTGATAGCATTTCTGGCTTGTTTGATGCAACTGAAAAAATCAATATCTTGGAAAAAATAAGTGCAAAAAAAAAGTTACAGGAACCATATGTAATTTTATTTGTGGGAATAAACGGTACTGGAAAAACTACAACACTTGCAAAATTAGCACACATGTTACAACAAGCAAAATTTTCAGTAGTGGTTGCAGCAGCGGACACCTACCGTGCAGGAGCTATTGAACAGCTAAAAGAGCACACAAATCGACTCAACTTGAAGATAATTGCACAAAACTATGGAGCTGACCCTGCGGCTGTAGCAAAAGACGCAGTTTTGCATGCTAAATCCAATAAAATTGATTGTGTGCTAATTGATACGGCAGGTAGAATGCAAACAAGCAAAAACTTGATGGATCAAATTGCAAAAATTACCAAAGTAGTTAATCCTGATCTAAAAATTTTCGTAGGTGACTCGCTAGCAGGAAATGATACAGTAAACCAAGCAAGGGAGTTTTATCAGCACGTAAAATTTGATGGTGCCATATTGACAAAAAGCGATGCAGACGCTCGTGGGGGAGCGGCATTATCAATTGTCAAAGTCACTAACACACCAATTCTTTTTGTTGGCGTAGGTCAGGGCTATAAGGATCTAAAACCTTTTGATAAGGAATTATTTATTGAAACAGTTTTTGGAGTTAAATCTGAATCTTATGGTACTGAAACCAAAATACAACATATGGAACAACCTGCAACTACAATACAAAATGAATCACTAGTTCAAACCCAGGTAAAAAAACAAGAAATTAAACCAACAGAATCCTTTGAAAAAATTAGTGAGACCGAAGATCCTTTTGAGGGAATAAAAACTGAAGATATCAACAATTATGTAGATCAATTCGGTGTGTCGCCACCAGAAAATGATACACAAGCAAGAGAATTAGCTGCTAAAATCAAGGAATGGATTGCAAACGGTCGACCAAAATCCGAAAAAAACACTCAAGATAATTCAAACGAACTAAACAATGACATACCAAAACCTAAAAAGAAGCGTTCATTTTTTGGAAAACTTAGAAAATGAAATTAAAAACAAAGAATATTCTCACTCTTCGTGAATTAGATAAAAAAGAACTTGCAGAGATACTTGAACTAGCGATAAAGCTAAAAAAAGAACACAAGAAAGGCAAGAACACACCATTACTTAAAAATAAAACTTTGGCAATGATATTCCAAAAACCTTCCACACGTACTCGTGTCAGCTTTGAGGCTGGGATGTTCCAATTAGGTGGCTATGCACTAAATCTATCATCAAATGATCTACAACTATCACGAGGCGAATCTATTGGTGATACTGCAAAAACTCTCTCACGATACGTAAATGCTATCTTGGCACGTGTCTATGAGCATGAGACAATAGAAGAACTAGCAAAAAATGCAACAGTTCCTGTAATCAATGGCTTGTCAAATTCATTTCATCCATGTCAAATATTGGCAGATCTCATGACCATCAAAGAAAAAAAGAAGACATTGGCAGGACTAAAAATAGCGTGGGTTGGGGACGGTAATAATGTATGCAACTCTCTTATCTATGGCTGTGCAAAATCTAGCATCAATATTGCAATTGCAACACCAAAAGGATTTGAACCAAATCAACGTGTTGTGACAGAATCTAAAAAACACGTAGAGATATCACTTACAAATGATCCATCCTTGGCTGTAAAAAATGCTGATGTTGTTATGACAGACACCTTTGTTTCAATACACAATGATCAAAAAAGAATCAAAAAATTTCTGCCAAAATTTCAGGTAAACTCATCGCTTATGAAACAAGCAAAAAAAGATGCCATATTCTTACATTGTCTGCCAGCAAAACGCGGTCAAGAGGTAACAGCAGAAGTAATTGATGGACCACAATCTGTAGTTTGGGATGAAACTGAAAATAGGTTACATACCCAAAAAGCTTTGTTAGTATCGTTATTGTGCATCTAACGTTTATAAGAGCTGTTTCAAGCTTTTGCCGTATAGATGGCATTTACACAAACATTAAGAAGATTGCGAGAGAAGAAGACAAACTATAGACGACGTAGTACTATGCTTATGAGCAAACGTGAATTTATCACGGTACAAATTTCTAATGAAAATATCCAAGTTCAGATACACAAACCAGAATTGTTAGGCGATATGGTAATTGCATCTGCGCATTCTAGATTTTTACTTGATAAAGGATGGAAGGGCTCAAGAAAGAGCATTTCTGCATCATATCTTACTGGATATTTTGCCGGAAAAAAGGCGCTATCTAAAGGATTGAAAAATGCTATTCTTTATAGCGGTACAGGCAAATACACACAAAGAATGGCAGCTGCCCTAAAAGGAGTAATTGATGCCGGACTGGAGATTCCTGCAGATCAAGAAACATTTCCTGCTTCAAATAGAATAAAAGGTGAACATCTTAAAGTAAAAAATGACACTGAAAAAATAAAATCAGCAATAGACGGCGAGGTAAAGAAACAATGAGTCAAATGCAAAAAACTGAGGGAGGACAACCACGTAAAAGATATGAGAGAAAAGATGATGAAGTATGGATCCCAAAAACAAGTCTTGGCAAAAAAATTGTAGCAGGACAAATAACTTCGATGGAAGAAATTTTAGCTAATGGATATAGAATCCAGGAGGCTGGAATTATAAAAAAACTCTTACCAGATTTAAAATCAGAAGTTATTGATGTTGGAATTATCCAAAAGATGACAGCAAATGGGCAGTCTACTAGGTTTAAAGCAATTGTTGCAGCTGGCAACGAAAATGGCTGGCTAGGTATAGGACATGGAAAGGCAAAACAAATGAGAATCGCAATCGAAAAGGCAACAAACGCAGCATATCTTAACGTTAGTCCTATCAAGTTAGGTTGTGGAAGCTGGGAGTGTAGGTGTGACAAGCCACATTCTGTTCCCTTTAAGGTACGTGGAAAGGGAGGAAGTGTTACAATAGAAATTGTACCAGCACCAAGAGGCTTGGGCCTTGTAGCTGGTGGAAAAATTAGAAATTTGTTGAAACTTGCAGGTCTTAAAGATGCGTGGACAAAAGCCAACGGCTCTACAAACACAATGAACTCAACATCTAAAGCTATCTTAGATTGCCTAAGACAAACGTTTAGTCAAGGTTGATCCAAATGGGAAAGGCATTTTTGGTAGTCAGAATGAAAGGACAAATTGGCGTGCCTTATTGGGCTAAAACTACGCTTGATCTTTTAAAATTGGAAAAAAAGTTTCGTGCAACAATCATTCCATCTAAAGATAATACATTAGGCATGTTAAATAAAATAAAACACTATGTTTCTTGGCAAGAGGTTGATGTTTCAACAGCAAAAGAATTGTTGGATAAAAAAGGACGTAAAATGGGATACAAGAAAATTACCGAGCAAGATCTTGGAAAAATTGGCTTTAAAACCACACAAGAACTTGCATCTTCTTTGGCAGATGGAAAAACATCACTATCAAAACTAAAACCGCTAAAACCTTGGTTTGCACTGGCACCTCCAAGACATGGATTTAAAAGGAATACAAAGAAAATGTTTGACGAAGATGGAATACTTGGACACAACAAAGAACTATCCTCTCTGATAAAGAATATGATGTAAAATGGCAACACGGTTAAGAAAGACTCGAAAACTCAGAGGTTCTAGAACTCATGGCTGGGGCCAAATAGGTCAACATAGAGCAAGTGGACATAAGGGCGGTCTTGGAGTATCTGGACTGCTAAAGCATCATTATAGTTCAATGTTAAAGTATGATCCTGATCATTTTGGTCATGATTCAACTCATCCACCTCACCCAAACATAATCAAAAAATGGATTAGTGTTAGGGACCTTGATGGCTTGTTTGCAAAATTCGGAACAACACAAGATAACAAAAAACTTCTTGACCTTGCAAAGCTTGGATATGATAAACTTCTTGGCGGCGGTCAAGTAAAAAATGCATACACATTAAAAATAAAACAATTCACAGCGTCTGCACAAGAAAAGGTAAAACAAGCAGGGGGCGAGGTGATGTCAGCAAATGACTGAAGGTACAGTAACCACTATAATTCGAAGCGTCGTTAAAAAAGCTGAACCATACCTTCCACAAGTACCAAAACCAAAAAGAAAACTGTCATTACAAACACGTTTGCTTTGGTCTTCACTTGCATTACTAATTTACATGATTATGGGTCAGACTCCGCTTTTTGGAGCAACTACACCACAATTTGACTTTCTTGCCTTTGCACGAGTAATTTTTGCATCTCAGCAAGGCACTCTAGTTGAGCTAGGTATAGGCCCTATAGTTACAGCAGGACTCTTGATGCAGCTTTTGAAAGGCTCTGAAATTATCAAGTTTGATTTCACAAAACCAGAAGAAAGAGGAGTATTTCAAACAGCCACAAAGCTTGTTACGTATGTAGTCATCATAGCAGAAGCAAGTGTATATGGAATAGCAGTCTACGGTCCAGGAATAACTGATCCTAGCGTATTGTATATTCTAATTGGCCAACTAATGGCTGCATCGATAATAATCATGTTCCTAGATGAGTTGGTTCAGAAAGGATGGGGCCTTGGTAGTGGAATAAGCCTCTTCATAATGGCAGGTGTAGCTCAACAGATACTTTGGAGTCTTTTTAGCCCATTACCAGCAGGCGATGGGGGCACAATTGGCATTATGCCATATATTGGACAGTCAATTTCGGGAGGAGATATTTCCAATATTTTGTTTAGATCAAACCAGCTTCCAAGCATATTTGGGTTAGCGCTTACTGCAGGAGTATTGTTAATACTAATCTATACTCAAGGAATGAAAATAGAGATTCCAATCGTATCTACAAAATACAGAGGATTCTCGGCAGTATATCCAATCAAACTAATGTATGTATCAAACATTCCAGTAATTCTTGCAACTGCTTTAACAGCTAATGCTGTTTTTCTTGGTCAGATGTTTTGGGCTAATTTTAATCCAAGAAACAACAACGCATTCATGAATATAATCGGCCAGTTTGATCCAACAAGTCCATCTACTCCAATAGGTGGAATAATTTACTATATCACTCCTCCAAGAGGGCTAGACCTTGTAGCATTAGATCCATTACGTGCAGTTTTTTATGTCCTATTTATGGTAGGAATTGTAGTTGTTTTTGGAAGACTGTGGGTTGAGCTTGGTGGACTATCGCCAAAAAGCGCAGCAAAAAATCTTCTTGATGCTGATGTACAAGTACCTGGTTTTAGACGTTCAAACCAACCAATAGAATCCCTACTTGAGAGATTTATTCCATCCGTTACTATAATCGGTTCAATGATACTTGGATTACTAGCTGGGGTTTCAGATGTATTAGGCGTGTTTGGTTCAGGAATTGGCATCTTGCTTATGGTAGACATTATGATAAACTACTACAACCAGCTAGTAAAAGAACAAGTAGAAGTTGTAATGCCACGGCTAGGTGCATTGCTTGGTAGAACATAAAAAAGTAATCATAGTAGGCATTCCAGGGGTTGGAAAATCTACAGTTGTAACAAAGGTTGTAGAAATTCTTAAAGAAAAAAACAAGACTGTTAGTATGAAAAGTTTTGGTACTGTAATGCTAGAACAAGCAAACAAGAATGGAATTCATGACAGAGATGAATTACGAAAAGCACCAGTGGAAATTCAACAAAAATTGCAAACATTAGCTGCAAAATCAATAGGTCAAATGAATGATGATGTGGTAATTATTGACACACATGCCTTCATATCCACAAAGGAAGGATTCTATCCAGGTTTGCCAAAAAACGTTTTGGAGCAAATCCATCCTACCAATTTTATTGCAATATCTGCGAGACCTGAAGAAATTTACAATAGACGAATGGAGGATAAAACAAGAAGTCGAGACATCATATCAATAGAATCAATTAAGAAAGAACTATCTGTCCAAGATGCCATGCTTTCAAGCTGTTCTGTTTTTACTGGTGCTCCAATGAAAGTTATCCTTAATTCAGAAGGAAAGATTGAAGAAGCCGCCAAATCTGTAATACATGCAATAGGACTATGGAACTAAATTTCATTTTACACTTTATAGATTCAATCTTTTTACAAGGAGATTTTTTTGGATTAAGTGGTGGTGGACCGCTAGGAAGTGCCGATCCAGCAATCAAAGGATTGATACCCTCATTACTTGCTATGGTAGGATTTGCTATTTTACTAAATCTGTTTAATTCAGCAATTAGAAGAAAACTGGTGGATCAAACAAAACTAAAACGAATTATGAAAGAGACAAGGGCCTGGCAAAAAGAACGAATGGCAGCGTTTAGAGCAAAGGATCAGGAAAAGATTGCAGAAATGAACAAAAAATCAGCATACATGAATAAGATGAGTATGGAGATGATGCAGATGAATATGAGACCTATGATGATTACCTTTATCCCACTAATTCTAATATTCTACTTTGTACTGCCTGTATTGTTTTCATACACAGTTGCGCTTTCGCCTATTTCATTAAACATTATACCTGGAAACTTTTTTCATCTTACTTGTGATGCGTCACAAATTGATGGTACAATATGTCAGCAAGAAAACGCATTGTATTTCTGGGCTTGGTACTTTTTAGCATCCATAGCATTTAGTGGCATAATAATGAAACTAACAAAAACAACTATGGATATTACCTAAACAAGTTGAAGAAATCTGTAATAATTTCCGGCCCCCCAGCAATTGGAAAGACTACAATTGCAAAGGGACTTGCAAAGGAATTTGGTATGAAATATCTTGGTGGCGGTGACATTTTAAAAGAACTAGCAAGTGAACAAGGTTTCCAAACTGGAGGAGATGACTGGTGGGATACACAAGACGGAATGAAATTTCTAACCCAAAGACAAAAGGACCCTACATTTGACAAAAAAGTTGATGAAAAATTAAAGAAATTATTCATGCAAGGCGGTCTTGTAATTACTAGCTATACACTTCCATGGCTTGTTGATGATGGCATCAAGATCTGGCTTTCTGGCTCACAACATAATAGCGCAGATAGGATGAAGTCACGAGATAACTTGACAGAAAAGGAAGCGATAAAAATTGTACAAAAAAGATATGACGAAAATAAAATCCTATACAAGAAATTATACAATTTTAACTTTGGCGAAGACTTGACAGTCTTTGATAAAATCATTAATACCGATGGATTAAACGCTCAACAAGTGCTAGATGCTGCAAAAGATGTTGTACGAGAGCTACTTTGACCTTAAAACAACTGAAGAATCTTGTTACAATTGATCAAGATGTTACCAATGATGATTATGGAACATACTATGACAAGCGTACAGTAAAACAACTTTTGGATTATGGACTGATAATTTTAGATAAACCGCCAGGTCCTACGAGTCATGAAGTTGTGGCATGGGTAAAACGAATCTTAAAGATTCCAAAAGCAGGACATAGTGGGACGCTTGATCCTCAAGTTTCAGGCGTACTTCCACTGGGTCTTGGTGAGGCTACAAAAGCACTAGGCGTTTTGCTTTTGGGACCAAAAGAGTATCATGCAATCGCTCGTCTGCATTCTTTGCCGCCAAAAGAAAAACTAGAAAACGTGTTGAATCAATTCAAAGGCGAAATTTACCAAAAACCTCCACAGCGTTCATCTGTTCTTCGAAGGACCAGAACCAGAACAATATATGAGCTTGAGATGCTAGAACAAAAAGAAAGACTAGTTCTTTTACGTGTATTATGTGAAGCAGGTACATACATTAGAAAACTATGCTATGACATTGGCGAAATATTGGGTCAGGGGGCTACAATGATCGAA
>JACOWO010000163.1 GCA_016176745.1 Nitrosopumilales archaeon | reverse complement strand
GCATTATATTAATGAAGGTATCACATCTGTAAACTATAATAATTTTAAGAAAGCACTTTCACGATTTGATAAAGCATTACAAATAGAATCTGATAATCTTGTTGCGCAGTTCCACAAAGGATCAACACTTTACAAGCTGGAAAAATTCAATGAGGCAATGTCTTGTTTTGAGAAGGTAATAGAAAATGATCCAAAACATATTGATGCCTTGTATAACAAAGGACTTACACTATCAAAGCTAGGAAATCAGCAAGAGGCGATTACTTGTTTTGACAAGATTTTAGAAATCGATCCAAATTATGCTGATGCGTTAACACAAAAGGGTACTGCACTAAGCAAGCTTGGAAAATACAAAGAGGCAATTACCTGTCTTGATAATGTACTAGAGTCAGATTCCAAGAATTCAAGTGCGTTATATAACAAAAGTGTGGTTTTGGGCCGACTAGGTCTGAATTCTGACTCTATTTTCCATCTAAACAAAGCAATTGAAGAAGATTCTAGAAAATCACATCAGCTGTACGAAGCTGGAGCTGAGCTTGCAAAACAAGGCAAGCATGAGGAAGCCATGTCATTTTATACAAAAGCACTTGAAGTTGACCCCAAAAATGTAAAGGCGCTTGTAGCAAAAGGATGGACTCTTGATTTTGCTGGATTTTCAAATAAAGAAATTTTTGTATTTTTTGATAAGGCTTTAGAAATTAATCCAAAATATATTGATGCACTACTCAACAAGGGTCTTGTTTATGATCGAACCGGCCTTTATGAAAAAGCAGTGGAATGTTTTGATAGGGTTTTGGAAATTGAACCAAAAAATATACGTGCAACATACAGCAAAGGCGTTTCGCTTTATTCACTTAAAAAATATGGTGCTGCAAAATTTTTTTGTGAAAAAGCAATCGAGCTCGATCCAACAAATGTAGTGGCTTTATGTAGTATGGTCTGGCTTCTTGAACATCAGCAAAAATATGAGGAAGCGCTTTCATTCTGCGATAAAGCACTTGAGATCAATCCTACCTATGTTTACGCTCTAAGCTACAAAGGAAAGTTGTTATTTTCGTTAGAAAAATTGGAAGAATCCTTGCAATGCTATAACAAGGCACTCGAACTTGAACCAAACAATTCAACTGCAATGTATTATAGAAGTAAGATAATCATCAAGCTTGAAAAAATGAAGAAAAGATCCCTTTTTGGTAAATTCAAATAGATTTGTTAATGCGCTGCACTTTTACTTGATGCGTCTTCACCAGAACTTGGTACAAAGTGTTTTAGATCTTCACCTGATATGAGATCTTCTTCTGGCGGAACATAATCTCTTACATCATGTCGTGCCTTACCAGGCCACTTCTTTTGTGTAGCCAATGCCACTCCAATAAATACTGCAAATGAGACTGGCGGTGGAATCATTGTGTCTAATCCTGCCCATTCTATAGGCATTGTAAAGAAGAATATCAATCGCAGAACAGATCCTACTAAAAGTGCAGCAATTGCAGCAGGCATGTTTGATTTTCTCCAGAATAACCCTAGAGTAAGTGGTGCAAATGCACCTGCAAATACAATATCAAATGCTAGTATAAGATAGATGCCAGGTTGTGGAACTTGCCAGGCTAAAATGAATCCTGCAACCATCATTGGTATTATAACTGCTCTTGTAACCCATAACAGTTTTTTGTCTGTCCAAGGTTCCTTGTGCAACCATCTTCGTCGAATGATTCTTTGGATTAGATTTCTTGAAACTACACTAGAGATTGCTAACAGTCCACCGTTTGCTGTAGACATAGCAGCACCAAGCACTCCCATCAAAAGAGCTGCACCTATTACAAATGGCATATGATTGATAGCTAGCTCAGGCATTGCAGTAAACGGATCCTCAAGTCCTGGCAAAAAGTGTAGTGCGATTATTCCCATCATACTTGTTGGGACTACAGTAAATAGTGTCAGTGCTCCTCCCCA
>JACOWO010000166.1 GCA_016176745.1 Nitrosopumilales archaeon | reverse complement strand
CGGGTTCTAGCCTTTATTGCATCTAGTACCTGTTCGTCTCTTTTTATTATAAAATCCTCAAACTGATCGGCAACTTCTATTGGAATGTAGGTGAGTCTTGCTTTCATTATACGGTATGGTACCGTACTTTACTTTATTAATTGATGACTCGAGCTTTGTTACACTTGTCAGGTGATTTTTTTACACTTGATTATATTGGAGTGATCTTGATTCTCTCTGCCTTTATTGTAGGTGCAATTGAAGGCAGGGACGCCCACTGTAAAACATTTTTTTCGTCATTTCCAACCGCAGAAATATTTTGTAACAGCAAGGGCAAGTTATGTACAATTCTAAATGATCTTCCTGGCGCCTTTATTTTTCCATTTTCAATAATTCTTATACCACTTCGAGCCGTACATGAAAAATCTCCCTTGATTGGATTGACAGCATAGGTATACCAAAGACGTCCAACAAGCAAACCGTGTCTAGTTTCTTTGATAATTTCGTCTCTGTCAATTTTTCCTCCAGTTAGATGCAGATTATGTGGTGCTGATTGTGGTATGGGCTGAGAATCTCGACCCATCGGAGAACCCTCTCTGCTTGCATTTCCAGATGAGTTTTTTTCCTCTTTAAAGGCATCAAATAAATCTGAATAAACATTTTTGAATATTCCATTTTCAATCAACGGCCTAACTTGAGTAGCAACGCCTTCATCATCAAAGCTTTTACTGCCAATTCCTTCTTTGGCATGTGGATCATCAAGTACAGTAAAACCATCTACTGCTATTTTAGAGTCAAGCATGCCTGAAAAACAACTTCGCTTTTCTGAATATGTTTTTAGATTAAAATTTGATGCAAAGACAAATGATAAAATCTCGCCAACAGAATATGGTTCAAAAATTATAGAATACTCTCCTTCTTCACATTTTTGAGGATTTATTGAATCAATACACATGTTTTTTGCATCGCCTCCAACAACTTTAGGATCAAACGCATCAAGTGTCCTGCAGCTTGCATGTCCTATACCAGAAACTGTCATGTTGCCACTATCGGAATCGGCATTGATTGTTCCTGCAATGTACGTTGCATCATCAGAACATCGTAGCCCATTTGAGTTTCCTAGCTCAAACTTCTCTGATACTATGTTTAACGAACCTGTAATGCTTGTAACTTTCTTATCAGAAGCAGCGTTAATCATTTGCTGTGCAATGTCTGCTGCTTTGTTGCCCGAAATTTCAGCCAATCTTTTGTCATAGAGTTTTTCAAGTGATACTTTTTTTAATTGGGATGGCAGTGACTTCCAAAAGGTTTTAGGGTTTTGAAAAGACGCAAATCTAAGCGCTGAATCAACAATTGATGCAGGATTCTCTAAAATCGTACTTTCAGCACCAAAAATCTTCTTTTGGTGAATTATGCGCACTCCAAGTTTTTTCTCATAATTTTGCTTTACTTCGGCAATTTCAGAATCTGTGATTCTAATTGTTGTAACCTTGCTTTGGCAAAAAATGGCCTCGCACTCGTCAATTTTTACATTTTTTGCATAAGATAGGATTGTATCAATTGATGACAACTAGTTTTTTCTTTGATTTTTGTATCTATATTTGTCGATTTTGACGAGCTCAAAATACGAACCAAACCTTGTTGCATCTTCTATGGAATCAAGTTCGCTTTCTGGTGGTTCCTGTTCAAAAGTTTTTAGTATTTTATATGATGTATTTCTTTCTGCTGGGGTTCGTCCTGATTCTCTTATAAGGCGTCTGATTTCTTTTGGCTTGAGAAGCTGACCATGTTGTGCACCGGCAGATGTTGAAATGGACTCGTTGATTAAAGTTCCACCGTAATCATTTGCTCCCCAGCTTAGCAAAAGCTGAGAAAATTTCGGACCCTCTTTTACCCAGGACATCTGAATGTTGTTTATGTAATTATTTAGCATGATTCTTGCAACAGCATGCATTAGCAGAACATCTTTTGCACTTGCACCATTTCTTATTCCATCA
>JACOWO010000175.1 GCA_016176745.1 Nitrosopumilales archaeon | reverse complement strand
AAATATGAAAATGCGCCGCCCGTCAGACTTGAACTGACGACCATCGGATTAACAGTCCGGCGCTCTAGCACGCTGAGCTAGGGCGGCAACAGGTTTGTACCTAGTCAAAAGCGATTTAATCTTTACTGGTTGAACTGTGAAAAGAATTCTTGGATTTCTTTGTTATATTTTTCAACAAGATCAATAATTTCTAAATGCTCGTCTGCTGTTGGCTCACGCTTGTGAAACACTTGAAATGCACTTAGTGCAGAGCCGACCATCTCGCCTACAAAAAAACCACATAAAAAATCACCAATATTTTGACATCCCCACACCTCGCCTATCCTTGGAGAAGCACCCGTGTTTTTGTAAAGTGCAAGTGTCTCTTTAATTAGTCTGTTTGTTTGTTCCTTAAGTTCAGGATCAATGGCCATCACTAAATTATGAATTAATGGTAATTTAGTGTTGTTTACTATTTTTCTATGCCTTTTGCTTTTGAATAAATGTAAAGGCCGTCAAGAAAAACACGGTGGTCTTTGCCTTTTACCTTTGTTTTTAGCTCAATTTCTGCTGCAGTCTGAGATACATCGGTAAGAACTGGGCCTGTCAGAATCAGATCATCGCCTTTTGATACAACCTTTGTATTTCCATGAATCTTGGCAACTCTTGGAGCACGCTCGCCTTGGAAGTTTTCTACAAGAACTTGGTTATCTTTTGTTTTTACAGTTATTGGAAAATGTGCATAAACTATCTTCATTTTGAAGGTATATCCTCCAACAACTCCTTCGCAGAGGTTCTTTAGTATAGAGCTTGCAGTGTGTAAAATAGCATAGTCTCTTTTTCTAGTTCCCTGTGCCTTTACAAGAATAGTTTTATCTTTTACCTCTATTGATACAGGTATTTTTTTAAAATTCTTGTATGTCTTTCCAAGCGGGCCTTCGACATGAATCATGTACTTTTTTAGAGTTACAGTTACCTTTTGTGGAATTTCTACCACTGTTTCAAACTTTTCCATCTGTTTAGTAGACATATCCTATCAAAAGCCCCCCTAATCCCTTGTTTGCTGCATCATGATGTGACATTACGCCTTGATTTGTTGTAACTAAAAGCATGCCTCGTGAATATGATGGCAGGTATTGTTGCTCCCATTCATTGTACTCTGTTCTTTTTACCTTGAATCTTGGGGTAATAGCGCCACATTTTGTTATCTTTGCTAACAGCTTGACTTTGAACTTGCCTCCGCGTCTGTCATCAACGTGTTCAAATTCTCCAATATAGCCTGATTTTTGCAATGTTTTTAGAACTTCAATTCCAAGTTTTGAAGTTGGCATGATAATGCAATCACCTCTACGTCGTGCCTCTGTGTTGTATAGTGTTACAAACAAATTTGCTAGTACATTAGTTGCTGGCATTTTCTTTTCACTACTTGTTTTTCCTAAATCCTAGAGAACCTGCTACTTCGCGAAAGCATCGACGGCAAATCATAAGGTCGTATTTTTGGATGACTGCTGTGTAATCTCCACATCGCTTACACCATCGTGAGCCTCGTCCAAACTCGTGTTTTTTTCTTCCAGTAAATTCGTATGTTCGATTCTTTGCCATTATACTATCTCCAATCCAAACTCGCGAGTCAAAAATTCTTGTGCTTCTTGATGCGAAATTCTATGAGTCTTGCCAACCTTTGCCTTGTGGCGACTTCTAAGTCTAATATTAAATCCCGGTCTGGCTAGTGTTACTGCAATGTCTAATCCAAGTATGCCAATTTTTGGCTCATACTTTATTCCAGGAATATCGATGTGTTCTTTAATTCCAAATGAAAGATTGCCAAAATCATCAAATGATGAGCCTTTGATTTTGTTTCCCTTTGCCTCAAAGAGTCGTTTTAAAAGTGCGGTAGCATCTTTGCCCCTAATAGTTACTGCCACGCCTATAGGTTCACCTTTTCGCACTCCCCAGTCTCTTTGAGTTTCTTTTGCATCTCGTGCACATGACTTTTTGCCAGAGATTTGATCCAGTGCAATTTT
>JACOWO010000172.1 GCA_016176745.1 Nitrosopumilales archaeon | reverse complement strand
TCATCAAAAAGCTGGACATACACAGATACCAAGACAAAAGACAAGCAGACGTTTAATGGTAAAACATCATGGGGGGCTAATTTTGGAAAAAGCCCGCCTGAAGAGGACTGGAGCAAATATACCAAAGACTTTGAAGCAAACCAAGACTTTTGGAAAAAATACGAAAAAGATTTTTGGGAAAAATATGACGCCTGGATGAGTGGGACATACAAGGAGGAAACTAGATTTGAATCTAAAAAACAACAAGAACCAGAACCAGATGTTTCTGTAAATGTAGATCCAACTTTGTGTATTGGTTGCTGCAGCTGTGAAACTATTGCACCAGGTGTTTTTGCAGTAGACAAGAAAATAAAGATGAATCCAAAATCACACGTACACAATGAGAAAGGCGCAAAGTTTGAAAAAATTATGGATGCAGCTCAGACTTGTCCTACAAAAGCAATCAATGTTGATGAAAAAGAAACACAGAGACGAATTTATCCGTGGTAGATTAGTTTTTTATCTTTTTTAGTATATCATCAAACTCTTTGTTTGATAGCTTGGGTCTATCTCTAAACATGCTGTGAACAGCGCCTGCACCATTTTTCGTAATGTTTCTTTGGGATTACTAAGGAATGCCCACTTGCCAATGGAAATGCGTCTAAAAATGCCAAAGATTTTTCAGACTGTAAGATAATTCTTGTAGGAATCTTTCCATCAATTATTTTACAGAAAATACAATCAGTCGGATTTAATGTAGGCGTTACCACAGTCCCCCATCTGATGTGCCTCCAGCATCTGGCTTTTTTTGTGGAGGTCTGCTGTGAGCCTTGTTCATATGACGTTTGAGTCGTTCTGGATCATGTAGCTCAAGACCGCATTCTTTGCACTTTGTTTCATTTTTTTCTTTTTTGAATAATCCCAACTTACTTTATGAGATTTTAAAATATATTATAAAACATGCGAATGTCTAGATATCATCCGTTTCTGCCGGCTCCAAATATGCCAAGAATGCTGCTTATCATCATGCCTATAGTATACGAATCACCAAACTGTTCAAATGTTGGAATAAAATGAACAGTCAAAAGTGCACCTAGCGCAACGATAGAGCCATACTGGGTTATTTTTTTTACAAGAATCATGTCTTTATCAAATGGAGCCAAAAGCATCCCTAGGATCCAAATTCCAAAAAGCCAAGTCATAACCTTCATCGATATAAATTCAGGAGCAGAAAAAGCAACTGCAAAATACATTGCGGTAATAATAAAATCAGCCTTTAACATTCTTGCAAAAATTGAATCAAATGTTTTGATTCTAATTACATAATATCCAAAAAGTGCCCCCATTATTGCTACAGATGCAATACTCCCCCCAACATACGCAACATTATCAATGCAGTTAAAGAAAATAACACTGGGCTCTATACTTCCGCAAAATACCTGACTTGACGCAACCGCCATCAGAAATGACTTTACGCTTACACTTGCAAGGATTAGAAGAGTCTTGTGCTGTAGTTCTATTTTTTGTTCCTTAGTCAAAATTCAACTTCCTTTTTTAAGAACATGGTAGAAATACAAGCTAGAATCTATTAACCTTTAATTTTTTTACTTGGAATTATTGCAAACCACAAATTCTAATACATTATAAAGGATATTGCAATTTCGAATCTTGTTGGAGATAAAAAACATAACAGTTCTTGGCTCAGGCATTATGGGACACGGAATAGCCCAAGTATCTGCAATGTCTGGATACAATGTTGTTCTACGAGATATTGAGCAAAAGTTTTTGGATAAAGCAATGGAGAAAATAAAATGGAGTCTAGACAAACTAGTTTCAAAGGAAAAAATTTCACAGTCTCAAGCAGAACAAATCTATTCTAGAATTAAACCAGTTATTGATCTAAAAGAAGCTGTAAAGGATTGCCAGCTTGTAATAGAGGCAGTTCCTGAAATAATGGACCTAAAAAGAAAAGTCTATGATGAACTAGACAAGGTAGCAAGTAACGATATCATATTTGCATCAAATACTAGTACACTTCCAATCACAGAGATTGCAAATACAACTAGTAGGCCAAACAGGGTCATAGGAATTCATTTTTTTAATCCGCCACAATTGATGAAGCTTGTTGAAGTAATACCTGGAATGCAGACATCAAGTGAGATTGTTGAAAAGACAGTAGAGTTTGTAAGGTCTGTAAAAAAAGAACCAGTTTTGTGCAAAAAAGATGTTCCAGGGTTTATTGTAAATCGTTTGTTCATTCCACTTGTCCATGAAGCGTGTTATGTTATGGATAGGCAAAAAAATCAGCTAACAGCGATTGATTCTGCAGTCAAGTTTAAGCTTGGATTCCCAATGGGTATTTTTGAGCTTGCAGATTTTACAGGAATGGATGTTATTCACAAGGCAACAGTTGAGATGCATCAAAGATGATAAATATGAAAGAATCCCATTAACAGAGGATTTGGCACAAAAATGCAATCCAATTCAACTTGTTGCAAACATACTAAACAATGCTGCATGGCTTGTCACAAACAAGGCAAGCGACATACAGGAAATCGAAAAGGCCGCCCAGCTTGGCCTTGGTCTTAAAAAACCATTATTTGAGACTGCAAAAGAATATGGGATTTCGAATATTGTAAAAGAGTTAGAGGGTCTTGCCTCAAAACATGGCAAGTTTTACGAGCCAGATCCTTTACTTGTCTCTATGAAATAAAATAGTATAAAGAATAACTAAGAAAAAAATTCTACTTTGAAATTTGTTTTAGAATATACTTTACTGCCTCTTTTGGTGTATCAACGCCTACAATTTTTACATTTTTTCTATGATCGATATACTTGTCGATAAAGGCATCAATTGCGCCGTCCATGTTTTTGATAGCTGCCATTGGTTTGTTGTGCATGTATGATGCACAAACCTCAGAAAGAGTTCCAGAACCACCACCAATTATGATAACACCGTCTGCAGAAAGAGCTGTGAGAAAGTCTCTTGTTAGTCCCATTCCAGTTGGAATTACAATGTCACAGTATTCATTTGCATTAGAAGAATCATCTTGTGGTATTATTCCAACAGTTAATCCTCCTGCATCATGCGCGCCATGACATGCTGCTTGCATGACACCACCAAGACCACCTGTCATCAATACTGAATCAGAT
>JACOWO010000157.1 GCA_016176745.1 Nitrosopumilales archaeon | reverse complement strand
ATCAAGATTTATCTTAGCAAATAATGGGACATGACATAATTTGACTGGTAAAACAATAACAAAGGGAGTAACAAAAGACATTGTAATAGTTGTAATAGGTGTTTTGATAATATGGCTTGGATTAAGAGTTGTCTTTGGGACGGAAAATCCATTTTATGTTGTCTCAAGTGGAAGTATGGTTCCTGAGCTACAGGTTTATGATGTATTAGTAGTCCAAGGAAATGAACCATTTGAAAATGTACAAAATGGAGATATCATAGTTTTTCATCGGCCTGCAGGACATGATAGGGTAATAGTTCACAGAGTAGCAGAGATTATCGATGATGACCCCAAAACAATACGAACAAAAGGTGATGCAAATCCTTCCTCCATTCCAGGTACTGATTTTCCAATAACAGAAGATGAGTACATTGGAAAAGTAGCTTATGTCGTACCACAGATTGGCTATATTACAAGAATTTTGATGCCACCAGTCAACTATATCATAATTGCAGTAATTGTTGGAATTATGATTTTCAAACAAATTTCAAAAAATAAAAAAGCAAAGGAGTCATTCCTTTCAACCAAGGTAGATACTACAAATGAAACATTTCAAAACAATGCCACAGATAGGGAGTTAACAGATCTTCCAAATGATAATGAATATGCAGAGTTTGGAAAAACCCAAAATTCAGATACAGTTAATCAAGATGAAAGATCGGATTCAAAAGAAAAGACAGACGATTAACTTTCTTCGTTATTGATTTTGAATACGCGTTTAAAGTATTCAGAATTTTCTTGTGGTTCCTCAAAGTCGCCTTTTACATTAGCAAGGTGTTTTGCCAAGTTTTTCTTGTAACCAAGCTGCATTTGGCGTGCAATTTGGATTCGCTGTGCTTGAGGCGATCCTGCACCATGCATTGATTCTGTGAGATATCCAACTGCGTTTCTTCCTAAGGTCATGTTTTCAATTAATCGTAGTACACGCATCCTGTTTTCAACGTCAACACCTTTTCTTCCTGCCAAGTATTTTCTAAGCAGCGGTCCTGTCTCTGGATTTCTAAAGTCCTTTTCTGAAGGCATGGTCACAACTAGCCCTCCTGCAATGTCTTGAGCAAGTCTGCCAATCTCGTATGGAAATCTTGTAACATTGTGTTTGCATACTTGTGCTAACATATCGTCATTTAGCCACACACCAGACTTGAGCTTGTGAGCCTGATAAGATGATGCAATACCTGCAGCATAAATTGATTCGTTAAGGTGTGTCATCTCAACAAGTTTGTCCTTGATATGTGAAACATTTGGAATACCGTTGTAATCTGCAATTGTAGCTGCTGCACCAATCAGGACATCGCCAAGTCCTGTCTTGCAAACATAGCTTCTTCTGTGATAACAAGTAAATCTTTCAACAAGCATTGAAGCAAACTCGTATTCACCATACATGAAAACTTTTTCCCAAGGGATGAAAACTCGATCAAGGATTATCATTGCCTCTTGTCCTGCAAATTGTGAGTTTCCTGCATCAATATCCCCTCCTTCCATGCTTCGTGTGTCGCAAGACTGTCGTCCATAGATGTAAGTTATACCCTCTGCATCTGCAGGTACTGCACCAACAATTGCATAGTCTTTGTCGTTTTCTGTCAGTCTCATTGTTGGCATGATAATAATCCAATGTGAGTTTATGCATCCTGTTTGGTGTGCCTTTGCACCTGTTATGTAAATTCCCTTGTCATTTTTTTCTACTACACGAACAAACATATCAGGATCTGCTTGTTCTGCTGGACCCTTGCTTCTGTCTCCTTTTGGATCCGTCATGGCACCACCGATTACAAGATTCTCGGTTTGAACCATTTTGATAAAAGCCAAGAGTCGTTTATGATAATTTGTACCAAATTTTTCATCAATTTCATATGTTGTAGAATGTAGTGAGTTTATTGCATCCATGCCTACACATCGTTGAAAACATGTTCCTGTGTTCTGTCCCATTTTTCTTTGCATCTTATTTTGCAACACCAAGTCCTGTGCACTTTCTACAATGTGTAAAAATCGATTTACTTT
>JACOWO010000156.1 GCA_016176745.1 Nitrosopumilales archaeon | reverse complement strand
AAAAATCTAATCTGCCCTCATTTAAATTAAGAAAAATCAGTAGTAATTTTTATTATCAGAAGTTTTTGTTTTTGTGACAAGCTTTTCTTCAGGAGTTTTTTTCAACGCACATGCGTATTCATCATAAAACGAATGCCCGTTTAGTTGAGTAGACTTGTCTATTTCTTGTAACTTTTGTAGTGATTCGCCTGAGGCTCGAAGTATTTCTTCGTCTACCTGCTTGATGTATTTGCGTTCAGCTTCTGACATTGATTTTAGATTAAAAATTTCGATATAGGCGGCGGCTTTGATAGATTAGACAATTTGCTAAATTTAGTGTGTTTTTCCCATTAGAAAGAATAATTAGTATTTTCTTTTCAACTAAATCAGTGGATACAAAAAATATCGGTCTAAGAGATATCGAGGTTGCAGACACTAGAATATCCGATATAGATGGGGAAAGAGGCAGACTCATCTATCGTGGCTATGACATCTTGGATCTTACAAAAAACTCTAATTTTGAGGAAACTGCATATCTTCTTCTTCATGACAGGCTGCCTTCAAAGTTAGAATTAGACGATTTTAAGGCAAGACTGGCAGGTGCCCGCCTCATTCCAGCACACATGCAAGAAAACATGGGAAATTGGAGAAAGGATGCAGATCCTATGGATATGCTTCAGGCCTTTGTTGCAGCCTTGGGCGGATATTATGATGAAGAGTTTTCAAGCAAAGAGGCAAGCTATGATAGGGCGATTAATCTTATCGCAAAGGTTCCAACAATTATTGCAAGCTGGGACAGGATTAGAAATAACAAAAAAATCATAAATCCCGATCCCAAACTAAGCCATGCTGCAAACTTTCTTTACATGCTCTTTGGAGAAAAACCAGACCCAGAAGTAGAGAAAGTTTTAGACATTTGTCTTATTCTTCATGCAGATCACAGCTTTAATGCATCAACCTTTGCTGCAAGACAAGTTGCATCAACACGAGCTCATATGTTCTCTGCTGCAAGTGCTGGAATTGGTGCACTAAGCGGCGAACTTCATGGAGGGGCAAACTATGAGGTGATGAAGATGTTACTTGAGATTCAAACTATAGACAATGTAGAACCATGGATTATGGAACAAATGGAAAAAGGAATCAAGATTATGGGAATGGGTCATGCCGTATACAAGACGTATGACCCACGAGCTATGGTATTAAAAGAGCTTTCAAAAAAGTTGGCTAAAAAAACAGGCCAGCCATGGTAAGCCATTACAGAAAAGGTTGAAGAAATAACAATTCGAGAGATGAAAAAACAAAAAGGAATGGACATTTACCCAAATGTTGACTTGTACAGCGCATCAGTATATTACATGATGAATATACCAATGGGCCTCAACACACCAATTTTTGCAATATCTAGATGTGCTGGATGGGCAGCTCACATAATCGAAGAAAAATTTGCCGAAGCTGCACCCAAGCCTGCATTGTATAGACCAAAGGCAGCATATGTTGGAAAATATTGCGGCCCTCAGGGCTGTGAGTATACTCCGCTTGATTTAAGGCCTGAACCACAAGCAAGTTAATTTCTTGAATGAAGCCACTGTTTTGCTCTAGAGTTTACGTCGTGTTTGTAGAGAACCTCAAAGACCATGTCATAAAATGAGATTCCTTTTCTTTGCGCTTGCTCGTCAAGCCACTTTATTCCATCTGCAAGCTCAGGATCATATTGTGCAAAGTCAACTAGATCATCGACCATCTTTGTAAAGAAGGAGTGTGACTCGAGCATTGCAATGGCATTTCCAAGTATGCTATTCAGACGTAAATTCAAATTATATAGACAAATGACACCTTTTTGGTTGACATATGAAACACGTCTTTTATTGTGATGGAAATCAAAAAAAGATTGCATGGGTAATACAAACAGATGGTAATGCAATAGAGCAGCTACGAGACCATGCAGATATTTACCTAGACAAAATAACAGATGAACAATCAAGATTCATTGCACTACATGTTGGAGTTTTTTGGGGAATTGGAAGATTTATCATAAAAAATAATGACACTGTAAGTATAATGA
>JACOWO010000182.1 GCA_016176745.1 Nitrosopumilales archaeon | reverse complement strand
GCAGAATTCATTACATCATCAATTGTAATTTTTTTTCGTAGATGTGCTTTTGGATTAAGAAAACCATTATCATGATTTTTTACTGCTACCATTGCTAAATCTTCTTCGGTAGCTTTGAATTCTGTCAAGTATGCTCGTGCCATGGATGCAAATAGTCCTGGAAATGATGCACCTGCTTGGCCTTCATAAAAAAAGTCAGAGCAATAAGAAAAGTATGTTGTTGTCCACTCAGTACCTGTGTGAGTTACCTTTTCAACTCCTGTAACTAGTACTGCGTCATAAAATTCACCTGCAACGTTTGCAAATGCTTCTCTAAATGCAACAGAGCCACTTCCACATGCAGATTCGATTGATAATGATGGTTTTTCAGGTATTCCCAGGTTGCTCATTACTACAGGACCCAAGTGTACCTGCTTGTCTGCAACACCAAAAACATTTGAGATATAGCCAGCATCGATTTCTTTTGGTTCAATTCCTGCACTTTCTATTGCGTCAACAGAAGCTTGGACAGTAATGTCTGCAATGCTTTCAGGCAATTTGCCATATTTGGTGCTTCCAGCACCAATAACACAGACCTTTTCCACAATTGTCGCTGACAAGAATCCCTATAAAAATTCTTCAACTATTTTTGTTGCGATAAATCATTGAAACAAAACATGTTAGTTGCAAAAAACATAGTACGAGTTATTCCAGCTAGTCTGACAAATTCCCGAAATTTTGTAAAGTCGACAGAAAAGAAAGCTAATGTGTTTAGGAGCGAGATAGAGCAGTATTTTGATAAGAATGGATACCTATCTTGGTCTTCAAAAAAGAAAAAGTATATAATTTTAGGAACAAATTCGCCAAAAAATGGACTGGTTGACTGTCCACAGTGTCATGTTGGACAACTAATGGTAATTCGTTCACGTACAACAAAAAAACGATTCATGGGATGTTCAAATTATTATAATGGCTGTAGAGCTTCATCACCACTTTTGCAAAAAGCCAAGCTTCGTGCAACCAAAATTCGTTGTGAATTATGTCTATGGCCTATTGTGTTGTTTCGTTATAGTAGAAAACAAAAGTGGTCAAGGCAGTGTTCAAATTTTGTTTGTAAGAGCAGAAAACTCTAAATTTTAAAATTATTGTAAAGATCAGTTCTTCTATTTTGTAGTAAGGGTAAAGCAGTTCTTGTTCTTTTGAGTTCATCAAGTGATATGTTTACAATTCCAATTCCTTGTAGCTTTTTCATGTCAAGCAATATTTTGCCGTAAGGATCCACTATAATACTCCTACCACAGTAAATGTTACCTACTTGATCAGGTGCAACTACATAACATCCATTTTCTATTGCACGAGTTTTGTTAATTGCCAACCAGTGTTCTTCTTTCATATTTCCTTTTACCCAAGCAGATGGTGCAATCAAGATTTCAGAGCCTGATGATGCCAAGATGCGAGACATTTCAGGAAATCTCAGGTCATAGCAGATCATCATTCCAAGTTTGCCTAAACTTGTTTTTGTTGGCATGGTAATTTTAGAACCAGCTGTCAATTTGCTAGATTCTTTGAATCCTAATGCATCATAAAGGTGGATTTTGCGATATGTGGACAATATTTTGCCTGATTTTCCTACCAAGAATGCAGTATCATAAACACGATTTTTTTTCCTGCTTTTTTCATAAAAAGTTCCTACCACAAAAATAGAATTTTCTTTTGCAGTACTTGCAACTGATGTTACAAATTCTCCGTTTACTGTCTCTGCCAAGCTTGCAAGTGTTGCAGCTGACTGTGATGAATTTGTATAAAACATCATAAATTCAGGAAATGCACATAGATCTGCCCCTTTTTTTGCTGCAGTTTTAATGTAATTCAAAATTTTTGTTAGATTTTGATTTTTACTAGTTGATGCTTTGAACTGAACTATAGCAATCTTTGTCCATAAACCAGTTTTCTTTTGGGTTTTCGTCAAAAACAACAATTACGTGGTTTTCTTTTGTTTTTAGAATTTCAACTGCTGATTTTGTTACTGCTTTTGCAAACTCTTCTTTTTGTTGCTGACTTCTTCCAGGATATAGTGAAACTGTGATCAGTGGCATGAGTACATGCAAATATGGTATGATTTATTCTTAATCAGTAATCTTTTTTCCATCCGTATCTCGTACCATATGTAAATTCAGACCCATGGGTTTTTTTGTACAACATTCCTGATGCCAGCCCAACTAAAAATCCACCAATGTGTGCCATGTATGCTACCCCACCACCTGCAATACCAAAACCACCAATCAAAAATGGTAAAAGGTTCTGGAGGATAAACCAAAAGGGCAAAAACCATTTTGCCTGAATGTGCATCATTCTCCAAAAGAAACCCATCATCATCATTGTCGTAATTTTTGCGCGGGGAAACATCGCAAGATATGCTCCAAGTACTCCAGATATTGCACCAGAGGCACCTATTGCAGGTATAGGACTTGTTGGTTCTATAACAATGTGTGCAAGGCCTGCAACAATGCCCCACATTAAATAAATTCCAAGAAACTTTGCCTTTCCAAACTTGAGCTCAATGTTATCTCCAAATATCCACAAAAAAAGCATGTTTCCTCCAAGATGCATCAGACCGCCATGCATGAACATAGAGGTAAGTAGTGTAGTCAATGGCATTGGTGGACAAGAAACCTGAAGCGGTCCCATACCAAAGTCAACAGATACTTGACTTGAACCAGTAACACAGCTAGGAACTGTTGCCCAGTCATAAAATAACTCAAATGTATCCTGGTGGATGAGGATTTTCATCTCGTAGTGGAAGCATTGTACGAGTGTTTTATTTTCTCCTAGAAAAAGCAACCTACATGATAAGAATTCTTGCTATTCCTAGACTTTGATTATCCCATTTGCAACCAGATATTGAATTCCTGATGCAAAGTCTTTGTCTGATATCTGGCCTGATGACCACCAACCTGCATTGCTTCTTACCCAGTCTGGGATTGTCACACTTGTACTTGCACTACCACTGCTTGTTACTGGAACTTTGATTATTCCATTTTTAATCATAAATTCAATTCCTGATGCAAAGTCTTTGTCTGATATCTGGCCTGATGACCACCAACCTGCATTGCTTCTTACCCAGTCTGGAATAGATATCTCATCAGACTTTGTGCCTGGGCCGACTTCAAAAATCCCGCTTGCAATGCCTGCATATTTTTGATTATCCCTGTAATTAAGCCCTTGACCATAAATTACTACTTTGATTTTGTGTATATCTTGTAAAGGTATTGTTAGCTGTTGGATGTCTAGTCCTTCGCTTGCCATAATGCCTAACATTTTAGGATCGTTTCCTACATTTGAAAATATTTCTCTGTCATTTTTATCAGTGACTGCAAATCCATAGTGAACATCTTTGAGAAGATTTCCTTTTTCATCAAAAAATGAAATCTCAAATGGAATTTTGTCCCCTGCACCATAGCTGCTGTCCCATGATATAGTTGCAGTTGCACCAGAATCAAATTTTATTTCAAACGAATTTTTTGATATTACGCTTTGTGGTAACAGCTGAAATGAGATTGTTTTGTCAGTATGGTGTGACATACCTAATTCACTATTGATTCGTTGTAGTTCAGTTCCTGAGACAAGAAAATGAATTACATTAGTGTCTTCATATGAATATGGATCAATTAACAAGACTCGGTTATCGACTTGTACACCATCTACCAAACCCTTGAACTGTTTTCCTTCAGCATATGAAGCAAAACTTTTTGGGAAATTTGAAATTTTCAACATCGTCATAGTAAGTTTTCACAGTTACTGGGATTTGTTGTGCTTGTGCATTTTGAATAAAGAAATTTTGTTTCTGTGCTATACTTACAAATGTATCATAATTTAGAACCTCAGCTACTTGTGTTTTAGGACTAGTAGCTCCTTCTATCTGTACTCTAATGTTATACAAGCCACCTTTGTCAAAAATAGGTCCAGTAATTACAGGCACTTCACTTCCTTGTGCAGTTAGACCGCCACTGATTGGATCTGGAAAACCATAGTAGGTGGAACATTTCCACAGCTCAGTCTCAGTACAACCAGATTTTGGTCTAAGTTTTACGTTTAGCTCGCCATCTGTATCATAGAATAGGTTCCTAGCTAATAGTTCTCCACTACGCCAAATCTCTACTCTATATGTTACACTTTTTAGATTTTCTTCAGTTTTAGTGTCAAAAAATCGTATTGCCATATTGGCGTTGATAATATCTCCAACTGTAATATCAGCTGGATTTAGAATTGTGCTAACAGTAACATCCATACCTGCAAAGCTTATTGGTGGTGCCATATCCATACCCAAACCATGTCCATACACATTATCTACAAACAATGGAACAGAAAGTCCAACTAGTGCAAACAAAATAGCTAGTTTATACAATGATTGATTTTGGCGTAATTCCTTATTTAAATATACGATGAAATTATCAACTCAGCAAATCAAAGTGAGAATATGGTACAAATTTTATTATGTACTAAAAAAATCAAATCGTTGTTGCGATTTCAATATTTTGTAATTTTATTATCTTTCATATTCTATCCTGCATTTGCACAAAATGATTATCAAGTGTTGCCAACTGATCAGGGAACACTCAATGTAGGTTTTACTACCATTCCAGCTGAATTATTTGCCGGCGATACTGCAAAATTGCAAATTGATTTTCTTAATACAAAAACTAATGAAATTCAACAACATATTGACTATAAAGTAACAGTTACAAGCAAGGGTGAAACTGTGTTTGGTCCTATACTTCTTACTCATACAGGAGAGGGGTCAGTAAAGATTCCTGTAGAAGTAAATGCGTCTGGAGATTATTTTGTATTAATTGAGATTGAAGGAATACTTTTCCAGCCAATTCCACTAGAAACTGTATCATTCAAGTTCTCAGTAGCTGAAGCACATTCAAGCAGTGAATCACAAAATGGTGGTTGTTTGATTGCAACTGCTACATATGGAACTGAGCTTGCTCCACAAGTGCAACAATTGCGTGAGATTCGTGATAATACAATACTAGATACAAATTCAGGAACAGCATTCATGTCTGCTTTTAACTCATTTTACTATTCATTCTCACCAACCATTGCGGATTGGGAAAGACAAAGTCCTGCATTTAAAGAGGCAGTCAAGATTTCAATAACTCCCTTAATTACAACACTTTCAGTCTTTGACTATGTTGATATTGATTCTGAGCAAGAGTTAGTTGTATATGGGATTGGAATAATTTTATTAAATTTTGGAATGTATCTTGTGATTCCTACCTTGATAATAACAAAAATTCCCCACTTTGGAAGAAAATAACTTTGTAATTTTGAAAAACAAGCAAAGGGTTTTAATGTGCCTATTTTAGTACCAACAGCAATGAAGATTACAACAACTAGTACAATCTTCGTCTTTTTGGCTGTTATAGCTGGTGTA
>JACOWO010000007.1 GCA_016176745.1 Nitrosopumilales archaeon | reverse complement strand
TTTTTATCTGGGCTGGAATAGCCATTGGAGTTTTAATTGCAATAGTATTGATTTTCAAAACCACAAAATCATCTCCACACGAACCATTATCATTTAGCACCCATTGCAAAAAATGTGGGTACAAGACAAATGGATTAAAGTGCCCACGATGCGAGAGATTTGCTGAATAAACTAGTTTAATCCTTTGATTTTGGCTTTCTAAATTTTGGCATTTTAAAGCCACGTTTTGTCTTTTTTGTCTGAGGCTGCGATTGAGTATCTTCAACTTTTTGTGAGGAGTTTCAATTTTTTGCGGCATTTCTTCAATTTTATTTTGTGGCCTAATTGTGACAATACGTTCCAAGTAATCCTGTCTTTTTCCCGTAACTCCATCTATTACTTCGATTCTATAGTAGTCTTTTCTGTCATAGGTAATTCCATAAAACGGATAGTATACCAGTACTGATGCAGGTACGTGACATCTAGCCCAATATTTCCCAAGATGAAGCGGAAGTGAAGCAGCTGTTATGCTTGGCTTTATTCTTCGCTCACTTGTTGTTTCCTGTGTAATGCCATGCTCTTCCATGACACATTTTAGCTTTGATGGGTTTGGAAGCTGAAGTTCTTCTGCTATTTGGTATTTTCCTGTTCCACCTTTTCGTTTAAGATATCCTTTTTCTGTAAGCTTTTCTAATACTTGGATTGAATTTTCAGCCCCTAATCCTAGCCCTGATATTTCTTTTAATGTAAAATCTTGAATTGGATTTACATAATATAGAAGCGAGATCTCTCCAATTGAAAGATCATTTAGAAATGAATACTTGTAGGAAATTCCATCTTTTGTAACATCAACTATAACTCCTGTTCTTCCATCTACTGTAGCTTTGCATCTTATGGTCTTTGTTATAGAATCATTTTTTGATTTTGTCTTTTCAATCTCTCCAAACGTGATTTCCATTTCAATATCATAGTAAGGATAAAGAAATTTTTCCCAAGCAAGTGGCGTTTCTTGTATCTTTTCTTTTTTAAACAGACCGCCCTTTGATCTTGCAGTGACTGATTGTCTTGCATATTTTATAACATCCTCTTCAGAAAGGTTTGATTCTACTATAATTGCCTCCGACGTTGTTGATATCGAAGGAGCTTCTCGTTCTTCTTGTGTTTCTAGGCTATTATCAATTAGAATCTGGCCTGATGGTTGTTGAATCATTGTAACATTTTCTTTTTTTAACTGATTTACCTGAGCATCAAGCCTTTCAATTTCCTCATATGCAAACTTGAGCTCAGTTTTAAGCTCCTGGTTTACCTGAGCTGTTCTAAAAGTTTCTTTTAGAATGCTTGACTCTTCTCTTTCAAGTATTGGATATGCTTTTAGCAGTTTGTCTAGATACTTTTGATCAGTGACATAGAGTGTTTTGTTTTGTTTTAGTTTTTCTAAAATATAGGCTAGTCTGCCAATGTCGCCTTTTCCATGCGATATCAAAGTTTCCACATGCTTGACTACTTTGTATGACAATCGGTTTTCACTCCTAATCGGTAATTATTCTAATAATGGCCAAGCGATAATTTCGGTTGACATTTTGATCAACTATTGTACTATACAGTTTTGATTCGTTCCTAAAAAGATCTTTGATCCCAACTAAAAAAAGCTAACGAAATGTAATTTTTATTATACTGCAAATGATTTAATTTGTTAGTATTTTTACGGAAATTATAGAATTGAAACTAATCCCAATAATTATTGTACTAGTATGTGTTGGATTTGTAACATCCTCTGCTTTTGGCGTAACCGTTACATTTAGCACAGACAAGTCTTCCTATTCATCTGGCGAATCCATAAAGCTAACAGGTACAATAACTCAAACAAGTGATGGCCAATTTGTTATAGTGCAGATAATCAATCCATCTGATTCTGATCTTATTGCGGCAGATCAATTTCTACCAAACAGCGATGGTACTTTTTCAAAAACATATCTTGCTGATGGTCCAAAATGGAGCCAAGAAGGAACATACACTCTGAAAATTTTTTATGGTGAATGGTCTGAAACCACATTTGAGTTCAAAAAAACTTCTACTACACAAACTTCACCAAAACAATCTCTTGAAGACAAAAAAATAGACGAACAAAACAAGCTTATTCAATTTTACAATGAAAAAACAATGATCCCTGGGTTTCCAGATCTAAATAATTCTCCCAACTATTACTTTGAAAGATATAACAATGAACCGGCGTACAAGGCATGGTTTGATAAAACATTTCCAGGATTATCAATTAAAGATCTAGTTGGTTATCCGACTACACACGTTCAAGGTTTTCCTGACCAAGACAAAGCTCCACAATATTACATTACAAGATACAAGACCGACTCTGAATTCAAAAAATGGTTTGACTCGCAATTCAAAGGAAAGACAATTTATCAAGTGTTACAGGTTCCTCAACCAGTACAAATTCCATCATGGATAAAAGAATCTGCAAGTTGGTGGTCATCTGAGCAGATCGACGATAAGACATTTATCGCAAGTATTGAATTTATGATAAAACAAAAAATCATCATAATTCGTAATCTGCCATCTTCTCAAGAATCATCAGAAGATATCCCAGAATGGGTGCGAAACAATGCTGAATGGTGGTCAAGTGGCAAGATAACCGAAGATGATTTTGTAAACGCCATCAAATATCTTGTCCAACACGGCATAATTCGAGTATAATTGCCATCAAAACCCTTCATAGAATCACTTGATCCATCTATAGGTGACAATTTTTGATTCTAGTATTTATCCGACCCGATTCGGGGATCCTGAAAAATAAGTCCGATCGGTTTGTTATTAATAATTGTAGGCAAGAAGATGTGATTTTAGGTAAGATAAAATTTATCTATGCGACAAATGCACCGACGAACAAATAGATGCAAGAAAAGTTCGTTGGTGTCGATGGAAACAAAATCCGATATTTAGAATCTGGCGTTTCTACGGAATCTATTATTCTAATTCATGGACTTGGCGCATCCGCAGAAAGGTGGGAATATGTTATGCCAATGTTTGAAAAACATTATCGTGTGATAGTCCCAGATATGATCGGCTTTGGTTATAGCGACAAGCCAATGGTCGATTATACGATGGAATTTTTTGCAGACTTTTTAAAAGACTTTTTGTCTACACTTGGCCTAAAAACAACAAATCTTATTGGTTCCTCGTTTGGAGGTCAGATTGCAGCAGAAGTTGCATCAAATGAAAAAAACACTGTCAAAAAACTTGTTCTTATATCGCCTTCTGGCGTTATGAAAAACACCACTCCTGCATTAGAAGCATATGTTATGGCTGCTCTTTATCCAAACGTCGAAGCTGCAAAGACTGCCTTTGAGATGATGACAGGAGGCAAAAAAGTTGATCAAAAAATCATAAATGAGTTTGTAAAAAGAATGCAGCTGCCAAACGCAAAAATGTCTTTTATGTCTACGCTTCTTGGATTAAAAAACGCAGAAATTACAAATAAACTTCCTAGAATAACTTCGCCAACTCTAGTTGTTTGGGGAGAAAAAGATCCAGTAATACCAATTAATTATGCCCAAAGCTTTGTTTCATCAATTCGTGACTGCAGATTTTACAAGATGCCAAATTCAGGTCATACCCCATATGTTGATGCGCCAACTGAATTTTTCAAGGTCGTACACGATTTTCTTAAATAGCAAGATCGCTGTCTTTATATACCAGTCATATCCTACCATTACCTATGACTGGTAATACATACCAATATGATCCCTCTGAGATGTTTAGAGAATGGATACAAAAAGGTGGCAAGGCACAAGCAGAATTCATGAAGGCCTTTGGCTCAATGATGACAAATCAGCCTAGTCAAAACTTTGATCCACTTGAGGCATTAAAGGAAATGAGCAAAAAAACAACCGAGACACAATCCAGCATGCTTGAAGGCTTCAAGTCTATGCAGGAAAAAGGAATGGAAAATCTTCTTAATCTAGGACAGGCCATGCCAAAATTCCTTTCATGGGGTGCATACAAAACAACCGTTGGAAGTAACGGCAGGATTTCAATTCCAGAAGCAGAACGTGATGCCCTTGGAATAAAGGAAGGGGCTCTAGTCCAAGTCATAATTCTTCCACTTGAGAAGAAATTAAAAACCAAAAAGGAGGTGGAAAAATGAGTAAAGAACAGCAACCAAGAGAACACCCAAGAGATATTTTCTCCCTATACAAGCAAAACGTCGACAAATACTTTGAAAACGTTGAACAATCAGTACCAAGATATCATCAATCAATAACAAACGTACAGCAAGAGTATTTGCATGCATGTGAGAACGTAATCGATTCTGTAATCGCACTACAAAAAGAGTTTGCAAACAAGGCAGGATTAAACACAAACGTACCAGAAGCAACACTAAAGGTAGTTCGTGATATAACCGAGGAAACAATCAAGGCATTTACAATACAGAACCAAGTAATCATTGCAGCAATTGATGCAACACACCAAAACATTAAAACATTCAACGACAACTCAAAATCATTTGCAGACCTAAACAAGAACATAGTACAATCTTGGATATCTACCTTCAACCAGAGAAATAACTAGTTAGGTAGATTAATCAAATTTTTTTTATTTTTTATTTTAAGATCTTTCTTTTAACCACTGACCAAGCTCAGTAAGTACTTTTTTCTGAGAAAGTGAGCTTGCAATCATTCCAACATGGCCAGTTGGATACATTCTCAAAGTTTTATCTTCGCTTCCAACCGCATAATGTAGTGGCATGCTACACTCAGGTGATACAAGGTGGTCTCCAACTGCAACTTGGGTAAAAAGCGGCATTGTGATGTTTTTTAGCGAAATCTGCTTTCCTCCAACATACATCTTGTTTTGAATCAAAAGATTGTCTTGGTAGATGTCTTTTATCCACTGTTTGAAGAGTTCTCCAGGAATGGGCGGGGTATCACCAAGCCATTTTTCAACACGTAAAAAGTTGTCAACATAGTTTTCATCGTGAATATTTCTGAAAAAATTGATGTATTTTTCAAGCCCCTGCTCAAATGGCTTTAGAATAGAAAAGCAATAGTACATGAACTCAGGAGGCATGTTTCCTATGGTTTTGACCATCTTTTCGACATCAACATGCTTGGCAATATTGCTAACAACCGTTGTGTCCTTCCATCCATCAATTACAGGAGCTGTTGCAACAAGATTCTTTACATTTTTTGGGTGAAGCGCTGCATAAATTGCTGCTAGTGTCCCACCTGTACAGTATCCTTGCAATGATACATTATCTGTTCCAGATTCATGTTTTACAAAATCAACGCAGTGATCCAGATACACATTGACATAGTCATCCATGTCAAGATACTTGTCAATGTTTGTTGGCGAGCCCCAATCTATCATGTAAACATCGATTCCTTGCTCCAAAAGATTTCTTACCCAACTTTTTTTTGGATGAATATCTAAAATGTGATGTCTGTTGATAATTGCATATGCAATGACTAGTGGAACTTTGTTTTGTGTACTGGTTAATGGCTTGTAGTGGAGCAGTCTTACCTTGTCTTCAGTATACGCAACATCATGTGGTGTAGTTTCAAGTATCATTTCATCAGGGGCTGCAACAAGCTTTGGTGCCTCTGCAATATTTTTAGAAAAATTCAGAAATTCCTCAACTAGTCTTGGGTCAATCTTTAACTCATTTGCCATTTTGTTCGCCTTTTTGTTGTAGATCTGATTCTATCTTTGCAACCTTTCTTCTAAGATCATGAAGCTGTTTATACACATCATCAATTTCATCACGATTTGGAAGGTTTGCACTCTGCAATAATACACTCATTATGTTGTTCCAGTGTTTTGTTAGCTCAAGTTCACTTGCTACAAGCTTGCCATAGTTTTCACCAAATTTTCCAGAATCAAACAGTTCGGTAAAATCAGTTTCAAAAATATCAATCCAGATTCGCTTGTAGGTTTCTAGTCGTTCTGCATCGTTTGGAATGGCAGGTATCTTTTCATTAACCTTTTTTTGTGCTTCACTCCAAGTATCTGATAATTGCTTGTAATAATCTAAAAATTTTGTGTTAAACTCGACTAGGTCATCATTTGCCTCAATTATCTCAGATGAGATTTTTTTGATATTGGTTGCAAAATTTCGCATAGGTCCTGCTGATAAGAGCGAGGCTGGCTTGTTTGCCATAAGATACATCAAATCTGTCCAAAATAGAGTCAGGTGCTTGTAATAGGATAGCGGATCATTGAACTCTGTTTTCATAACGGTAGTGATACAAGGATTCTCAATAAATAGATCGCCATTATTGGTTTGAATTCATAAAATCTGAAATACTTAGGTCAATTCTACATACCATCTTCAGAATTTAATGATCAATATCAGTTCCAGTAATTATAACAGGAATTAAATGCGCTATACATTGAACAGAAAATAGGTATTATAAAATGGAACATCTAGCTGCTGGAAAAATACTTGATCTGACAATACAGGACGAATTTCCTCATATTTTTAACAGGGGAACTGTGTATGTTGCACCTGACACCCCAATCAGAAATATTGCGTTATTTTTGATTCCGCTAAGAGAGATCTACACAAGTGGCATAGTGGTAATGGAAAATAACATCCCTATTGGCAGAATCAGCCCAACACATATTCTAAAAAAAGTAGTTGAAAATGGATATCCACAATGTCTTGCTGCTACAGCTAAAGATGTAATGGTAAGTATAGTAAAAGAGGTCAGAGCAACTTTTACACTGCGAGCTGTACTTGAAATTTTTAGAGATACAAAATTTGGGTTTAGTCCTGTAATGAAAAATGAGTTGCTTGCAGGCACAATATCGACGCGTGATTTTCTGCCATTTATTGTCAAAATGGAAGTAGAACAACCTGCAAATGCCATTGCCTCGGATCTGATTTACATTAATCCTAGAATCAGCATCGAAAACACCCTGCGAATAATGTTTGAGGAAGATATCCGAAAAATTGCAATAAAGGAAAAGAACCAGGTCACAATTGTTGACGACAGATCTCTTCTGGGGTATCTATTTTCATGGGAAACCGGAAAACCAAATGCACTTGATGTAGACATTGATGTATTACCAAAATCAAATGTAGCAAATTTTCCACATACAATTTCAATTAGCAAAGCAGCAGAAGAGTTGCTTGTAAAGAATTTACCATGCTCAATAAGTGAAGACAAAATCATCACCCCTTGGGACTTTGTTATGAAGGTTTTAGGTGCACATGTAGCAAAAACAGACATGAATGAAACTGTTTTGTTGGATTAAATTGAAAACAATCCTAAAAGATCCAACACTTATTCTGACAGTTGTAGTTGGCTTAATTTTTAGTATTAGTATGTTATCAATTTTGTCACAAATGATTTCTGAAACAGAAAATATCAAAAAGCTATGGAACGAAATGACCTGTCAGGAACTAGAGTTTTAAAACAAGCAGCGAATACAACAAATTAAGCAAAGACGAGAGCGATAAATTCAATCAATCACTAGAATTTTGCAAATAATGTTAGGCATAAGGCCTACATGGTTCATACAATCTTGTGATTGAACGATAGTACATTTTTCTAATATCGTCTTCTGTACAAACAGCAAATTGTGTAACTAAATCAGTAGCAGTTACAATTCCAACTACCTTGTCATCATCAATCACAGGAAGTTTGCGTATTCCTCTAGTGTACATCAGATCTGCTATTGCCCAAACAGATTCGTCTGGATTTATTGCAACAAGCGGTGATGACATGATCTGTTTTACTGGGGTATGAAATGGATATGCATGAGCCACAATCTTGATTGCAAAATCCCTGTCTGTTACTATTCCTATAGGCGTATCGTTTTCTGTTATAACAATAGCTCCAATTCTTTTTTGTTCCATAATTTTGGCAGCTTCATTAGCAGGTGTTGATGATTCAATTGTGATAACGTCATCAGTCATGATGTCTTTTACGGAGATTTTTCTTGCATCTTTTTTTACTTTGAATAGCAAAGACGATCAAGATTAGTTCATTTATTTTCTATAATAATAGAGGCGTATAATATCAAATTTGAAAATCAATTAAGAAAATTGACAGTCTATTTATGTAAAAAATAGGAAATATGAGGCAATAAAGTATTTTTATTCTTCTAAAACTACTAACTGCCCACGCATAGTTGGCTGGTGGTAAGTGCAAATGTAATCAAAAATTCCGCTTTGTGCTGCTTTGAATTCAATTAGTGCACTTTCTCCAGCATTGATATCTTTGTGAATTTTGTAAGAAGGATCGTTAACTGTAAAGGTGTGGTGTTCTTGGGATTCAACTGGCTCTAGATTGTAGAAATGAATTTTGATAGTATCGCCTTCGTTTGCAACAATTGAATCATGTGAGAATTGATCAGGA
>JACOWO010000196.1 GCA_016176745.1 Nitrosopumilales archaeon | reverse complement strand
CATCACACTCAGATGCCATCTGCTGAAGCAGGTGATAACATTGGTTTTAACCTAAGAGGTATTGAGAAAAAAGATATCAAACGAGGCGATGTCCTTGGCACACCAGACTCACCACCAAAGGTTGCAAAAGAATTCAAAGCACAAATTATAGTAATCCATCATCCAACAGCTATTGCACCAGGATACACACCAGTAATGCATGCACATACTTCACAAGTTGCAGCAACAATAACAGAATTTGAGTCAAAGATAAATCCAGCAACTGGTGCAGTTGAAGAACAAAATCCAAAATTTCTCAAAGTTGGAGACTCGGCAATTGTAAAGATAAGACCAGTCAGACCCACATGTATTGAAACATTCAAAGATTTCCCAGAGTTGGGAAGATTTGCACTGCGTGATATGGGTGCAACAATTGCTGCAGGCGTTGTAAAAGAAATCACAGAAGAACACAAGCCATAGTGTTTTTCTATGACTCAAACAGCTCGTGTTAAATTAACAAGTACAAGCTTGCCAAAATTAGACGGTGTTTGTTCAGAAATAATGGGAATTGGTAAAAAAACTGGCGTTAAGATAAAGGGACCGACTCCTCTTCCTGTAAAAAAACTAAACATTGTTACAAGAAAGTCTCCATGTGGAAGCGGAACTGAAACTTATGAAAAGTGGGAGCTAAAAATGCATCGAAGAATAATTAACATAAACGCAGATGACAAGGCAATAAGACAGCTTATGAGATTGAAAATACCTGATGACGTGTATATCGAACTTTCATTAACTTAAAATCTTGTTAACCTTAAATTATCCAAAAAATAGCTGAAAAACATGGTAGACGAATTAGAAAGTGAATCACAAGAAGTGCAAGCTGAAGAACAACCTCAAACTGCAAAATTTGATGTCATCTATTCGTGTTTAAGATGTGGAACCAATGTTGGCAACACTGAGCTAAACAGATTGCCTGAGATAAAGTGCATTTGTGGCTTTAGGGTATTTACAAAAATTCGTGCTCCAATAGTCAAATCAATAAAAGCAATTTAGATTATCTGTCTTTTTTATAACTATGAAAGCGTTGAAGATGTGTTCGCATATCTTCCATGTTAGAAAAAGTTCTGTTACATTCTTTGCAATCATATGGCAGATCCTTGTAATGAATAACTTGAATGTGTTGCATTAGCTCTTCTTGCTTTGAAAATATTTTCTCACACTGATCACATCGAAATTTTTTAAAAAACCTCATACACACTTAACCATTTTTTGCCTTTTGTGTATCCCAACAATTTTTACACAATTGACCATCTAGGCTCCATTTGCTTTTTGGATTATATCTTAGAAAGCCAAGTTTTGCTCCACAAATACAACAAAAGTTCTTCTTTTTTGTAAAATCTTCTTCTTTTTTGTCAAAACAGCTTTTACACAAAAGCCCTGTCATGTCCCACTGCCACCTTGGCTCCCAAAGATCAGTTACTTTGTGTCTTGTATCACAGGTAGCGCAGTTTTGATGCACGCTTGCATCATAGGATTCCTTCATTTTGTCAACATAACAGTCGCCACAAAGAGGTGACTTGACACTCCATTCCTTTTTTGCTTTGTGTTTATGTGTTATCTGTTTTTTGCAAACTGTGCAAAACTCAGGTTTTGACTTGAATATCATATTAAAGATAAAACAGAAAGAATTAGGTATTTAGTTTTCGTGTAGGATTTTCTCTATTGCCTGACTTGCATTTACCATTCCATGCTTTTTTGCAAATTCTTCTATAGTTTTGTATTGTTCTTTTGTAAAACAAATCGGCATTGTTCGTTTTTCCATACCATTTCTTTTAAATCTGATTTAATATCCTTTACGTTTTACAAGATCTAAATTTGGAAAGATATTTGATGTGGGGTTTGTGATCTAATCAAGTGGCAAAAAAACGACAAATTTTGGTAATTGGCCATAACGTAAATGGATGTACGCCAGAACATGAAAAAATTGCATATGATACAGGAGCCGAAATTGCAAAATCTGATTCAGTATTGATGACAGGTGGTCTTGGTGGTGTCATGCAAGCAGCATGTCATGGCGCGCATGATGCAGGAGGATTAACTGTTGGAATAATACC
>JACOWO010000006.1 GCA_016176745.1 Nitrosopumilales archaeon | reverse complement strand
TCGAATTACTAACATATCTTCGAAAAAATAAAGTCAACATAACATACATTGATCATCATGACTTGGATAATAAAATAATCAAACAAATTGAAAAGATCAAAGTAAAAGTAATTCATGATATTAATGAATGTACGACAGTACAAGTTTATGATGCATTCAAATCAAAACTAAATGATCATGCACAGTTTGTAGCAGCATGTGCTGCAATAACTGACTATATGGAAGACAGGCCAAAAGGTGCAAAACTTTTGCAAATCTTTGACAGACAATTTGCGTTAATTAGCGCAACCGTTTTAACATTTAACATAGTAGGACATCAAAAAGATTCAGACTATCTTCTTTACCTTGTTGATGAATTAGCAGAATCAAAATACGCACATGAAATCCCAAATACATTTGAGTTTGCCCAGCTTCAGGTTGCAAAGCTTGCCTCAATTATCTCAAAAGTAAAAGAGTCAATGAAAAAAATGAAAAACCTTGCATACATGGAAGTCTTGGATTCTGGTGCAAGTGGGGCTGTAAACTTTGTTCTAGGTTTGTCTGGAAAAGAAGTTGGAGTTGCATACAAGGAACGAGTAGATCATGGAATATACGCAGTATCTATTCGAGGCTCAAAGGCATGCAAGCTTCATCTTGGTAAAATAGTAAACCCACTTGCAACATCGCTTGGTGGTTCAGGTGGAGGACACGACAAGGCATGTGGTGCAGTTATTCCAAAAGACAAGATGAAGAAATTTCTAAAAGAGTTTAACGCAAAGCTTTAGCTGATCTCAACTATCATATCCATCTCAACAGTAGAGTCAAGAGGCAGACTTGCTGCACCTATTGCAACCCTTGAGTGCTTTCCTTTTTCACCAAAAATTTCAACAAGAAGATCTGATGCTGCATTGATTACCTTTGGCTGTTCAGTAAAGTCTGGTGATGAATTTACAAATCCAGACACTTTGAGAACTCTTGCAACTTTATCAAGACTTCCAATTTCTGATTTTAGCTGAGCCAGAGCATTTATGATGCACAATCTTGCTGCTTTTTGTGCTTCTTCTATTGACTGCGGTGAGGGAACCTTTCCCTTGTGAGTTATTTTTCCACCCTCTATTGGAATTTGGCCTGACACATAGGCTGTTTTGCCAGATATTGTTACAGGCACATAAGAGCCTGCAGGCTTTGGAGGAGTCGGCAGAACTATGTTTAGTGCCTTTAGCCTATCTTCAATCATTAAAAATACGGTGGAATGTGTGGTGTTTTTAGTTTTTGTTTGGATGAATTTTGATGAAAATTTTCTCTCCCTTTTGGGAATTGTTTTGATAAATTAACTTTGTATTATATCCACAACTGTGTAAATACTGATCAAGTATAGTTGTCCAAGGCAGTGAATGTCCACCATTTAGTTTTGATTCTACGGTTATGTTGTTCTTGGCAGAATCGTAATTGAGATGACCTGAGCATGTTATCTGTAATGCAGAATTAATTATCTCAATTACCTCATCAAGTGGCTTTGATTTTAAATTAATTCCATCTTTTTCTAATAGCTTTAACATATCGATACTGGTATTTTTTGAATCAATTGTAGAATTTAGAATAAATCCCAACCCATTTTCATTAACAAGTTGTATTATGTGATAGACTGCCTGAGCGTCTGATTTAGCCATATCATATAGCCCATCGGTTTTTAGCGCATTGTCCCACATTTGCACAAATACTTTGGTTTGGCTTATTCCAAGCACATCGGTTGCAGAAAATACCGCTCCTTTTCCATTGTCGCTATCTATTAGCAACACTTCGGTTTGATCAAAAATAAAGCAATTCTGTGCAGTATCCATAACTTTGATTTTTACACCACTTGGTATTGTATGAAATGATTCTGAGCCAATTTGTGTTGGCGAGACAATAATTTTTACATCTACATTTCTTCTTAAAACAAGAAGAAGCTGCTCTTTGCATTCTGCCAACAAGTTTAGTCCCCATGGGTCAACAATGACTTGAATTGATGATTTTGTTCCACTTATCATTATTCTGAGTTGATTTAGAACATTGTTTGCGCTAAGCTGGAAATACCTTTTTTCTTCTGCGCCTCTTGTCTTTTTGCTTTCTTCGCTTGCATTCTTTAGTTTTGTTACAAGGGTGTTCATCTGGTTTACCTTGTCTATGTGTTCTTGAATAATGCCATCAAATGCATCTTCTGGTGCAATTGCAGTACACATTATGGGCTTGCTTTTAGAAATAATGACAAGCCTCTTTTTTTCAAGTTTTAACAAAGTCGGATAAACCTTGGTACGGGGAAGATTCGAATAATATGCAACCTCGCTTGCAGAAATTGTACCATGTGAAACCAAAGTCACATAGGCTTTTGCCTCATACTTGCTTAGTCCAAATTCTTCTAGACTTACAGTTAGGCCATGCTCCTTAACCATATCAAACGATCATTCATAGTTAGGTAAGATGATAAGCTAAATTCCTTGTACTAATAATGGAAATTTTTCTGAGCTGTATCTGATGGTATATGTGACTGTGGTTAAATGGAAATTTGGGACAATGTCCTGATATAGCAACTTCTTGAGATTTTTCACATGATGAATATGTCAGCAATTGAAAAAGAAAACCTGACTACAAAATATTCACATAAAAATACGCTCATGCCTCGATTTGCATACTCACTTGATTTACTTGATATGATTCTAACACAGCTTGGCAAAAAAAGAACCGAACTTAAAAGCCAAAATCTTGTCCTTTATGACCATGCTGGCGACACATTTGACCTTGATTTTACAAAACTTGTAGAACTTGAAGGCGAAGTTTACTTTGCAATAGAATCATTAAAACAAATCCAAAAGAGAATGCATTCAATATCTGGAATACTTGGCATTACAACAAACTTGCCTTCTGCAATATCTATTATCAGAATAATAAGCTCAAGGTTGTTTAGGTATTTTCCAAATTATAGCCAAAATCTTTGTGAACTGTCTTCAATTTTAGGTAGTATAGTAATGGATTCTGCAACTATAACTGAGGCCAAATTTGACTTTGGTCAATCAAACCGCGAGTCGCAAAGAATCCTAGATGAAGCAAAGTTGATCGTAGACTCTAAAATAAACAAGCAGTATCCTAATCTAGATTTAGCGAAACCAGAGCTCGCTTAAATCTAATGGTCTCAATAAAATCCACTATAAACATCACAAATAGCAGAAAAAAGATTCAGAAACTATCTTCACTTGTTGAGAAAAGGCTTGCAGAGCTTGACTCTGATAAAAAACAAATAAACCAACTTTCATTTGAGGAGCTGCAGGACTTTAATCAAATCCTTCGCATTGCAGACTATATTTTATATAAACATGAAAACAAAAAGGAGATTTTTTCGCTGATAAAGGAATTTGTTGATATGGTAAATGCCTCGGTTGGCTCAATGGATGAACTCAATGACAACATAAATGAGCTTGTAATTTCTGCTGAAGACTCTGTTAAGCGAATAAAGAGTCTTCAAAGCAATGTTTCTGAGGACTATGCCATTGAGCCATATGCCAAATCTGATGGCTTTGCAAAATCTGAGCAGGATAGTACAAATAATTTAACTAAATCTGCTACACCAGTTTACCTTTAGGGATACCTACGCAAATCTGAATCTGAATCTACGGTAATTTAGATGAGCTTGGCACCACAACAGTTAGAGAATGCTGCGAGTAGATACGCATCTGAGGCAATAAAATGTGATTCGCAGGGCGCAAGGGGAATGGCAATTGCAAACTATCAAAAAGCAATAGATGCACTTGTACAGCTACTTCATCTTTACCCAACAAGCAAACTAAACTCAGTATATTCAGAACGCATGCGTTCTTATCAAAATCGAATAAAGGCATTACAAGAGCTTCGTGGCAACGACTTGGAACCTGCAGTTGATCCAAAAGCTTCTCCCGATGAACGAAAATCTGCAAGTGATAATCGTGACTTTGAAGATTTAGTCATGAAAGAAAAACCTGATGTTAGCTGGGAAGAGGTAGTGGGCCTTGATGATGCAAAAAATGCTTTACGTGAATCAATTGTATATCCAAGTAAGCGGCCAGATCTGTTTCCGATTGGGTGGCCAAGAGGAATGCTACTTTACGGACCTCCAGGATGTGGTAAAACATTACTTGGAGCTGCAACAGCAAGCGAGATTGCTGGATATTTCATAAATGTAGATGCAGCATCAATGATGAGCAAGTGGCTTGGCGAAGCTGAAAAAAATGTTTCAAAATTATTCCATATGGCACGTGATCATGCAGAAAAGGAAGGATTGGCTGTAATACTATTTATCGACGAGGTTGACTCGTTGCTTGGTACAAGAAACAGTGAGGTAGGAGGAGAGGTTAGAACCAAAAATCAATTTTTAACAGAAATGGATGGAATTAACGGAAAAGGAAAAGACTTGAAGCTATACGTAATTGGTGCAACAAACAAGCCATGGAGTCTTGACTGGCCTTTTCTAAGAAGATTCCAAAAAAGAATCTATGTTTCACTGCCAACAGTTGAGGCAAGACAAAATCTTTTTGAGTTGTATACATCTCCATTAAAAAAAGATGCCAAACTGAAAACCTTGGAGCTTGCAAGATTATTTGACGGATACAGTGCAAGCGACATCAAAGACGTTTGTCAAGCTGCACAAATGAAAGTTGTAAATGAGATGTTTACTGCAGCAAACTATAAGGAACCAGTAGCAGAGGAAGTAAAACCGCAGCCTAGGGAGATAACAATGTTAGATTTTAGGGAAATACTGGAAAGAAGAAAGCCAAGTGTTTCATCTGAAATGATCCGTGCCTACTACAAGTGGAGTGCACAGTTTAAGGCACTATAATTTTTTAAAATAAATCTCCGCGATTAGTTTTACAAAATTTAATTTTACACCATATGTCAGAAATATGGATTTTAGTTAACAGTATGAAATAGGTAGTTTATCTGTTCAGCAATCCGTTTTAGTATATCTGAATCCGGCACATATGGACCTGGACGTTCCTGATGTAAGTGATGATGTCTTAACATTAACCCAGCATCATAACTACCCCTTTCCCATTTTCTAATTAGATGATTTTCTTCGAACCAGTCTAACAATTTTTTCGAAGAATAAGGAAAAGGCCTGCCATTTATCAATAATTTATGAAAATCTAATTTTTCACGCAGGCAGAAACCCAAGATTGCTCCATAGGTTGTTACAGCAAGTTCTTTACTAAATTCCTGATCTTTTTTTATAGATAATATTGCTTTGGTTCCTAACGATTTCATGTACCTTGCCTTTATTGCAGATTCTAAGGCAAGGTATGCATAATGCTGTGAAATTGTGAAAAACTCGTATCTAAAAAAACCAAAAATGAAAAGCTGCTTTGCTCGGTTAAAGACTGTTTTTACTTCTTTAGGAACCAAGGGAATCAATTTAATCTCTCCAATAATATTTTGTATTTTATTTAATGACAGTCTGAAAGTAGAATTCATTCTGTTGGATTTAATAAACTCATTATAGGGAATGATAGGATCAGGTTTGATATCATAGAGTTCTGAGTAATATTCGTGAAAAGGTCTTCGAAATTTGCCAGAGAGTGGAGTATCTTTAGGAAATGAAAGAAAAAGTAAACATAATGAATCATGTAATGCTTGAGGATTTTTTACAACATCGTCAGGAATAAAATGAAGATGCCATCTTTCATCTGGCTCCCACATACCTGTTATTTGAAAATTCTTACAAATGTCGATTGCATAATTTTTTATCATCTCTTCATTCAAATGAAACTCATCAACTAATATTGAGACTAATTTTTCTGGTTGTGTATAGTGTATAGATCCACAAAATTCAATTTTATCTGAATTAGGTTCATCAAAATTATATTTCAAAATGTATCCTTTGCCATTTTTCAAAACTTGATGATCTTGTGGTCCCATTAATTCAATTATTTGTAAATTAGGTGGAAGAGATTCAACTATATCTCTTAATTCAAGAGTTGGAGGCCATGTATCTTCTTCCCTTTTTTCGATCTTATAAGTTCGGTAAAAGTCATTCTTTAATTTTTTAAACGACTCTTGAATTATTTGTTTTAAATCGTGTTCTCGTGTCATGTTATAATCTGAAAACAATTTATCAATTGTTTTATTTCAAGTTGATATTCTTCCCATTTTTCTATACTGTGTTGAACTAGATCTATAAAACAAAGACAAAAAACTTTTGTAAATGCAACATAAAAGTAATACTTAAATCTGCAAACAAATTCACTTGTCGAGGGTCACAATAACCACAAAAAAAGCCAAACACGTAAACAAGTTTGGAAAATTGATTCTTGGTGATGGCACCGTTTTTGAAGGAAGTGGCTTTGGTTATTCAAAAACCGTTTTTGGCGAACTAGTCTTTAACACTGGAATGGTTGGGTATAATGAAACCCTAACAGACCCATCCTATAGCGGCCAAATTCTTACACTAACATATCCACTTATTGGAAACTATGGCGTCCCAGATCTTGCGCAAAGGGATAATGATGGCATATCAAAGCACTTTGAATCAAACAAGATTCAGATACGGGGGCTAGTAGTTCATGAGCTTTCAACATTTGCGAGTCACTGGAATCTTTCACTCACACTTGATGAGTGGTTGTATAATGAAAAGATACCAGGCATTTCTGGAATCGATACTAGAGAGCTAACAAAAAAACTTCGAACATCTGGAGTTATGATGGCAGCCTTGGTAGTCTCTGATAGTCAAATAGATGAGGCAAAAGTCAAGCACGAGCTGGCAAAGGCACCAAAATACAACTCTGAAGAGTTTATGGATGATGTATCAACAAAAAATGAAGAAATTTTTGGAAATGATAAAAAATCTGTAGTAGTAATTGATACTGGTGTAAAAAATGCAATTATTAGAAACGTTAGAAAAATTGGATACAAGGTAATCAAGGTTCCATGGAATACTACAATTGAAAAAATATTATCTTATGATCCAAAAGGCGTTGTTATCAGCAACGGCCCAGGTGATCCAAAAAAATGCAAAGAAACAATCAAGACTGCAAAATCACTTATTGCAAAAAACGTTCCAACACTTGGAATTTGTTTAGGTGCACAAATAATTGGTCTAGCTGGCAATGCCAAAACTTACAAGCTAAAATATGGCCACCGTGGGCAGAACAAGCCTTGCATTAACCTAGAAAACAAGCAGGTATACGTTACAAGCCAAAATCATGGCTATTGCATAGACCCTAAATCGCTTAAAAAGTCTAATTTCAAATTATGGTTTACAAACGCCGATGATAAAACTGTTGAAGGAATAAAACACAAAAAGAAAAAATGCATCGCAGTACAGTTTCATCCTGAAGCATCACCTGGTCCTTATGATTGTGAGTTTGTTTTTGAAGAGCTGAAACATCTAATGGAGGAGGGCAGACCTGCCAAAAGCTGAATCAATAAAAAAGATTCTAGTTCTTGGAAGTGGGGCAATAAAAATCGGAGAAGCTGGCGAGAGTCGCTAAAACGACCGTCAATTCGACTACTCCGGTAGCCAATGCCTCAAGGCAATTCGCGAAGATGGACTGAAAAGTATTCTAATCAATCCAAACATTGCAACAATTCAAACAGATACAAGGTTTGCAGACAAAGTATACCTGCTTCCTGTAAATCCGCAATACGTTGAATCAATAATTGAAAAAGAAAGGCCAGATGGTTTGATGCTTGGATTTGGGGGCCAGACTGCACTAAACTGTGGAGTAAAGCTAGATGAGCTTGGAATATTGAAAAAATATGGAGTCAAAGTACTTGGCACACAAATTCCTGGAATAAAGGCAACAGAGGACAGACAGCTATTCAAAGACTCGATGATTGAATGTGGCGTTCCAGTTCTTAAAAGCAAGACTGTACGCTCATTTGAAGACGCAAAGTCTGTTGCAAAAGAAATAGGCTATCCTGTCATTGTCAGGGTAGCTTACACACTAGGCGGAAAGGGAGGAGGTGTTGCATATAATGAAATCGAGCTATACGAGATTGCATGGCGTGGACTATCTGCAAGCATGGTAGGACAGATTCTAATCGAAGAATATGTTGGAAGCTGGAAGCAAATAGAGTATGAGGTAATGCAGGACTATACTGGAAACAACGTAATTGTCTGCAACATGGAAAACGTCCTTTCAATGAAGGTTCATACTGGTGACAATATAGTTGTGGCACCTTCACAGACAATTGATAATCGTGAATACCATATTCTCCGCTCTGCTGCACTCAAGGCAACAAAACATGTTGGGATAGTCGGGGAATGCAATATCCAGTTTGCGCTTGATACAGAATCAGACAAATATGCTGCAATTGAGATAAACCCAAGGCTGTCTCGCTCATCTGCACTTGCAAGCAAGGCAACAGGCTATCCACTTGCATACATGTCTGCAAAAATTGGT
>JACOWO010000187.1 GCA_016176745.1 Nitrosopumilales archaeon | reverse complement strand
AATCAAGGCATACCACTTTTTTAATTCCAATATTAATTGCCATTTTCGTGCATTCTAAACACGGAACAAAAGTAGTGTATAGTATAGCATCGCTTGCACCTGCAACTATCCCTAAAATAGCACAATGCATTATCGCATTTGCTTCTGCATGATTGCACAAGCATCTATCAAGTGCTGCACCAGATTCTATCTTTCCTTCCATCCTAAGCTGACATCGCTTACAGCCTCCTTCATAGCAGTTTTTTACACCTGGAGGAGTTCCATTATAGCCTGTTGCAATTTGGCGATTATTTCTGACAATAACTGCTCCAACATGCCTTGTCATGCAGTTTGAGCGCAGCTTTGCAAGTTCAGCCTGCAGCATGAAATATTCATCCCAACCTGGTCTTTCATATGACTTTGCCATTGTAAAAAATGGCGATTCCTATAATATAAGATGAAAGGCTCAGGTTGCAAGAACTTGTATCGATCATTTGATTTTGAGTAAAAGCTACTAAATCACTACACGAAACCATAAAATCAATAGCTGCTAAATCATAGCAAAAGGAGATGTCTTGCCTTAGACTATATCGAACATAAATATATCAAAAAAAATTCTATTGAAAAAAGAGACTATCAAGTAAATCTTGCAAGTCAAGCAATGTCTGAAAACTGTCTTGTTGTTTTGCCTACAGGGCTTGGTAAAACCACAGTTGCACTTCATGTAATTGCTGAATATCTTGCAAAAGGAACAGGTGGCATCTTGTTTCTTGCACCAACACGAGTTTTAGTAAATCAACACTATGAATTTTTAAAAAATAACCTCACCATAGAAGATATCTCACTTGTTACAGGCGAAGATATTATAACAAAACGGAAAAAAAATTGGGAAAATAGTATTGTTTGTGCTACTCCTGAAATTACAAAAAATGATTTAGATAGGCAACTCGTATCACCAACTCAATTTAATCTCATAATCTTTGATGAGGCCCACAGAACTATTGGCGATTATGCATACTCTGGAATCGCACAACGATTTGCACACACAAATGCAAGGATATTGGCAATGACTGCCACTCTGCCAAGCGAAAAAGAAAAGGCAAAGGAAATCATACAAACACTTTGCATTACAAACATTGCACAAAGAAATGAATCAAGTCCTGATGTAGAGCCATACATTCAGAAAACAACTACGCAATGGATTACTGTCGAGCTTCCACCTGCAATGAAAGAAATTCAACACCATATCAAAAAAGCACTTGACCAAAGATATGTAGAATTAAAAAGAAATGGAATTCATGTTTCAGACAACAAATCTCTTTCGCAACTTTTACGGGTTAGAGATTATGTTTTAAAACAAAACCGTAAATCGGCAAAGCCGCTTTTTACTGCGATTAGAATCAATTATGCATTAAACATTCTTGAATCCCATGGTGTGACATCCTTTCTCCGCTTCTGTGAAAGAACTCAAGAAAAAAAAGGAGTTGGAATACGCGATTTATTTGAAGCAGATGAAAACTTTATGCGTGCTATATCGCTTGCAAAGAACGCACAAAAAATTGGAATTGAACGAAATGGGAATATCTGCTGGATTTTTGATTGGCAAGGCAGGAGAAGCAGGTCTGAAACAAAAAAAACAGATTGAAACTGTAAGAAAGTTTCGTGATGGTGAATACCAGGTTTTGATTGCAACACGTGTTGGCGAAGAAGGCCTTGACATTTCAGAGGTAAATTTGGTAGTGTTTTATGATAATGTTCCAAGCTCAATAAGATACATCCAAAGAAAAGGAAGGACTGGAAGAAAAGATAGCGGAAAATTAATTGTGTTAATAGCTAAAGATACTATAGATGAAACATATTATTGGATTGGAAAACGAAAGATTAGTGCAGCACAAGGAATTGGAGATAAAATATCTAAAGAATTACACTTACAAGAGTCTCCGTCTGTTCTTGATGCTTATTTTTAGCCTAATCGCTTGATTATATGATAACCAAATTCTGATTTAATAGGCTCTGAAATACTTCCAACCTGTAGTTTGAAGGCAGCTTCTTCAAATGGTTTTACCATTACACCTCGTCCAAAATAACCAAGATCTCCATCTCGTTTTGCACTACCGGAATCAATTGAAAGTTCGCGTGCTAGCTTGCCGAATTTTTCTCCTTTTTTTAACTGCTCTAAGATAGCAAGAGCCTCGCTTTGTTTTTTTACTAGAATATGTGAACATTTTATTTTATTCATAATTAAGATGCAATTATTACACAATATAATAATTTTAAACCTTAGACATTCGTCTTTTATTTAGATAAAACACAAACGCGCTTATTATTACAGCAGCAGAAATTATTCCGCCAACATAATAGAGATAATCATTATTGTTTGGCATTACGGCTTCTGTTTCTTTTTCTTGTGTTTTAACTGGTTCTTCCACAAATCCTGTTATCAAAAGATCGCCTGATGTATGAGATGCCATTACAAAGGCTACATGCCAGTTTCCAAATTCATCGATGCTTTGGATGGATTTGATCTGCTCGTTATTCAAATATACATCAAATTTTTCTCCATCTGATAACTTTGGAAATTCAAAATTTGCATACATTTCAAGTGGCCAACTATTTTGCATTCGCATTAACAGTGATTTCCCGTCATCATCAAACTTCGGATAAGCAAACCAAATCCCGGAGTCATATCGATATTTGTATTCCTCGTCGTTTCGTACAATGTTTACAGGAATTATTGCCTCATCACCAATCACAAAGCAGCTATAGTAATGTACTTGTGAACTAAAAAGCGGATCTGGATACATTGAAAAATCAATAATTTGGCCTGGTTCAATTTTTTCAATCATTTCTATATTCTTGCCCATATCGAGCAACTTCCAATTTGAATCATAAATGAGTGCATAAATTTTTACATTCTCTACTGTTTTTTCTCCGTTATTGATTATCTTTCCAGTTTTATGCCCGTCTTTGTGGGTAACAAGTGTTTTATCATAAATTACTTCAACATTTAATGGCATTTTATTTTGTGCTACATTGAACAAAACTTGTGGTTCTCTTAATACTGGATTTGAACTTGTGACTTGTGGAAACTTGAACTTGAAAGGTTGATCCGATGATGAATAAACTGTAGCAAGTTGATATGATTCAGTAATTATGTTAGTGCCATCCTCAATTGTTATAGTAATAATAGGAATGACAGGATATTCTTGTGCGTTATTGATTTTGCCAACTACAGTATAAACATCATCAGAATCAAAATACCCAGCAAAATTTTTTTCAAAAATAATCTCATTTGCATTTGCTTGATGAATTGTACAAAAGATCACAAAGATGAGTATTGGTATTTTATAATCATTGAAAAATGAAATCAACAATTAATTATCACACCTTCATAATATTATTAATACGTTATTTCAAACCCCAGCTTGATTTGTTTGTAGGAATTATTTTGATAAACGGTGCCTCGCCTTCCTTCCATGGCTGGTTTCTCACCCATTCAAATTTTTTATAAAAAGTATTATAGATTTCTAAAAATTCTTTGCCTCTTTCAAGTATTATGGCATTACCTTGTACGCAGACTGCTTTGTGAGAACCTAGTACGTACTTGTCTATTACAACTGCAATCCTTGGATTTTTTTTCAAGTTTTTGAACGCTCTAGTTTCATAATCTGTTGCAATGT
>JACOWO010000186.1 GCA_016176745.1 Nitrosopumilales archaeon | reverse complement strand
AAAGTGGCTTGGAAGGATCTCAAAAAACCAGCAGTTTCACACACACATTGGAATAATAAAACACTCTGACGCAATAGGCCAAGAGTACGGCTCTAGACTGACAACTAACAAGGGAAAATACGTCTACCTGATGGAGCCAACAATTTATGACTTTATCATGAGGATTCAACACGGAACACAGATAGTCTATCCAAAGGATCTTGGATACATTGCAGCAAGGGCAGGTCTGCAAAGCGGACAAAAGGTAATTGAGATTGGGACAGGCAGTGGCTCGATGACAACATTTCTTGCAAGCATTGTAAAGCCGCGCGGACATGTCTACACATTTGATGTAGAAGAAAAATTTATGGAGATTGCCAAAAAAAATATTGACAAAGCAGGCATGACAAAGCATGTGACAATGAAAAAACTTGACATAAAAAATGTAAAAAAGGTTCCACACACAGATGCAGATCTTGTAGTTGTTGACCTAGGTGACCCCTGGTCTGTTGTCCCACAGGCAAGAAAGATGCTAAAGGGAAGTGGAAGATTTATTGCGATTTGTCCTACAATGAACCAGCTTGAAAATCTGGTCTCCGAACTAGTAAGAAACGAGTTTTCTGATATAGAATGCACAGAACATATCTTGCGTACTATCGATGCAAGGGAGGGAAAAACAAGACACTCTTTTCATGGAATAGGCCATACTGCATACTTGGCTTTTGCAAGAAAGGTGTTCTTTTCAAAAAGAAAAGGCAAGAACAAGAACGTTTATTCACCAAAACAGGTAGCGTCTTCTGTTGGCAGCACAAAATCTACAGGCTAGCATTGTAAGAAAATTCATTCCGGCAAGAAAGCTAACCTCAAGAAAAGGCGACAACGGCAAGGTGCTAGTTGTTGGGGGAAGCTACATCTATCATGGCGCACCAATTCTTTCATCAATTGCAGCATTAAGAACAGGTGCAGATCTTGTATACACATGTGTGCCAAAAGTCAATGCCCAGGCAACTCGTGCAATATCTCCAAATCTAATCGTAATTCCGCTTGTTGATTCAAAGCTTACACGCGGTGCAGTAAACAAGTTGTTAGGACAAATCCCAAATGATCTTGATTCTGCCACAATAGGAATGGGCCTTGCAATAGCAGACAAGGAGGCACTAAACCTGCTAGTAAAATCACTGCTTGACAGAGATGTTAGGCTCTCGCTTGATGCAAGCGCACTTGTAAACTATATTCTACCACTAATTTCAAACAAAAATGTTGTAGTGACTCCACATGCTGGCGAGTTTAAAAAAATGTTTAGCGAGGTATTGCCAGAATCAAAAAAAGAAAGAATCGCGATCGTAGAAAAGCATGCAAGGGAAAACTCAATAACTATACTTTTGAAGGGCGCAACAGACATTATCTCTGATGGAAAAAAGACATTTCTTAATACAAAATTGACTCCGGCAATGACAGTTGGTGGAACAGGAGATGTGTTGTCTGGAATTGTAGCAAGCATGCTAGCAAGAAATAGAAATCCATTGGAATCATCAGCTGCGGCATCATTTGTAAATGGCATGGCGGCAAAAGTTGTTCAGAGAAAGGTTGGGCTTCACATGGTAGCATCGGATCTTTTTGATGCGATCCCAATTGCACTAAAACCATTTGACAAGATCAAACAATGAATCAAATTCTAAAACAGGTTGACAAAAACTTTTCATCTCTTATTTCTGATCTCCAGTCACTGATACGTCAGCCAAGCGTTTCAGCAAAAAATGAAGGCATACAGGAATGCGCAAAACTTACAGCAAAGATAATGAAAAAGGCAGGAATATCCACTCAAATATTATCGCTTAAAGGAGTAGCGCCTGTTGTTTTTGGTGAGGTAAAATCAAGAAAAAATCCAAACAAAACAATACTGTTTTACAATCACTATGATGTCCAGCCCGCAGAACCATTCTCACTGTGGGAAAACGATCCATTTAGCGGAAAAATCATAGGAAACAAAATTTTTGGCAGGGGTTCTTCTGATGACAAGGGCGAGCTTGTCACGAGAATATTTGCAGTAAAATCTTTTCTTGACATATTTGGCGATGTTCCATGTAACATCAAGTTTGTAATAGAAGGCGAAGAAGAAACTGGCAGCGCA
>JACOWO010000185.1 GCA_016176745.1 Nitrosopumilales archaeon | reverse complement strand
ACCTTCACGTTTTAACGCATCAAGATTATCATGATAGTAGAAGTTAAATGATTTATCCAATGCAACGCAGATAGTAGTTTTTGGTTTTTTTAATTGAGTCGGATTAATCTTTGAAAGATTCTCTGTTTTTTTGCTTATTTCTATTATTTTTCCAACATCTATGTGTTCTGCAATTTTTTTAGCAATCTTTTCTAACCTTTTTTTTAATGAACCTTGTTCTAAAATTGGAATCAAACCTAAATGTCGTGATTCAAGCATAAAGTCAACGTTTTTTGGAATAATTCCAAGAATTGGAATTTTTGATTTCTCAAATGCTTGTCTACATAATAGTTCGTGTTTCTTGCTTCCTACTTTGTTGATAATTAATCCGACAATGTTTGAATTTCGATGAAATTTTGTATATCCTAATGCTGTTGCAGCAATGGAACGAGCTGTCTTGCTTGCATCTAAAACAAGTATAACAGGCGATTTTAGAATAGATGCAACATGATGTGTGCTAGCAAAATTTGATTTTCCAGAAAATCCATCATAAAATCCCATAACTCCTTCAATCACAGAAATAGATGATTTTGAACTCTTGACAAAACTCTCAACTACACCATTTTTTCCCATTAACCATACGTCTAAGTTCCTAGTACTGTTACCAGAAATTGCAGAAAGATAACTTGGATCTATATAATCAGGGCCAACTTTAAATGGTTGTACAATATATCCGCATTTTTTCATTGCATAAATGATCGCTGTTGTAATTGATGTTTTACCAATGCCACTTGTAGTTCCAGCTATCACAATTCTTGGGATTTTCAATTTTGATTGTTATTTCAAATTTTAATTTAAATGGATGGCTATGCTTTTTGCTAATCTTTTTAGTTATAAGCCAAATTATCAACAACGTGGGAAAGGATGGTTTAGTCATAGTATATACTGGCAAAGGAAAAGGCAAGACAACTGCAGCATTAGGTATGGCATTAAGAGCTGTTGGTCACGATCGTAGAATTTGTATGATCCAGTTCATCAAAGGTTCATGGCATTATGGTGAAATGACTTCATCAAAACTACTTGAACCACAATTTGAGCTGATTGCTGTTGGAAAAGGATTTGTAGGTATTTTGGATGATAAAAGTCCTCGTGAAGAACATGTAAAGATAGCACGAGAGGCTGTACATATTAGTAGGGAAAAAATTCAATCAAAAAAATATGATATTATAATTTTAGATGAGATAAACTACGCTGTAAATCTTGGTTTAGTTGAAGTAAATGATGTACTAGATCTAATTAAAATCAAACCATCCACGCTACATCTGGTTCTTACAGGTAATTATGCGAGTGATGAGATAATTAATGCAGCAGATCTTGTAACAGAAATGAAGGAAGTCAAACATCCATTTCAAGTAGGAATAAAAGCGAAAAAAGGGATTGATTACTAAGCAGAACATTAAATTACACAACAAAAAATTTAGAGCCATTGTCAACCAAAATTCAAGAATTACCGGAGGTTGGTGAGATTGTGGTTGCCACAATTGCCAAAGTTTCTGACCATGGAGCATATGTCACTCTTGATGAATATGGTGGTATTCAGGGATTTTTACACATATCAGAGATTGCCCCTGGTTGGGTTCGAAATGTGACTAAATATGTAAGAATAGGAGAAAAAAAAGTTCTACTAGTAAAAAAAGTAATACTAGAAAGATCCGAGATTGATTTATCATTAAAACAGATTTCAAAGGATCAACAAAAGAAAAAACTGTTAGAAGTAAAGCGACAAGAAAAAGAAAAAACAATTCTTAAAAATGTGCAGGAAAAGGCAAATCTCTCAACTGTTGAATTAGAGGAATTGGAAAAAACACTTTATTCAAAATTTGATTCTATTTATGATGTATTTGTAGAAATTACAATGAAGGGGGTTGGAATTTTAGATGATCTAAAACTACCAAAAAAGACTATTGTGGCAATAGAAGAAGTAAGTTCTAAAATAAAATTACCTTCTGTAGAAATTAGGGGAATATTAGAGCTAACAAATACAAAACCAGATGGTGTAGAGATTATTCGAAAAATTTTACTTGATGTACTCAAAAATGAAGGTGATAGCGTCGAAATATTGTATATAGGC
>JACOWO010000184.1 GCA_016176745.1 Nitrosopumilales archaeon | reverse complement strand
ATTTGCCCTGCTCCAAAATTAGCCCTCACATTTGTCAATGGCTCACTGCCAGTATTTTGGATAGTTACTCGTGCCATAGTAAAGAGGCTTTGCGGATCCTTGAAAGGATCAACTGAGATCTCGTACTGCTGGGATGCAAACGTTCCTTTTGATAGGGAAACCCCTACAACCACGCCTATTGTAACGATTGCTGCTGCCATTGCAGCTAAAATTATCTTGTATGTGCCCAACTAGAAAATAATGCCTTTTCTTACTTTTAAGACTATTTGCCGTCTTGCTCTGGAATAACAGAAAGCGTTGTAGTAGATAATACGTTTTTTACTTTACGAATTTTTTTTGTTATGGTATTTTCAATATCTCTTTGAGTCGGGGCTTCGATTTTTACAAAAATATCATATACGCCAAATGTGCCCCTTGCCTCTTTTACATAATTAATTTTTAAAATATCATTCATAACTTCCATCTCATGTGCAATCGCACTTTTTACTAATACATATGCAGTTTCCATTTGTGCTATTCCCCTTTCATTTCTATTCTTGTCTTAAAGGCAGGCTTTATTCCAAGAGTTTCATAGTTTCCAGTATAGCAGGTAAAACACAGTGAGTCATGTGGGATTCCAACTGCCCTTGCAAGATTTTCAGAGTCATTATACCCAAGAAAGTCAGCACCTATCTCAGAGCGTACTTTATCAACAATCTCTTTTTCTGAAAGATCCTTGCCATCAACATATGTTGCAAGCTCTTCTTTTGATGGAAAGTCAATTCCTGCATAACATGGATACTTGATTGGCGGATATGTGATAAGCATGCTAATTTTTTTTGCGCCAGCTCGTCGTAGTGCCTTGATTATTGCCTTTGAGCTTGTGCCGCGCACTAGGCTATCATCTACTACAACAACATGTTTTCCTTCAATGATTTCAGATATTGGGATTATCCAGCGGTTTATCTCGATTCTGTCGCTTTGGTGTGGCTCGATAAAGCTTCGCAGCGGTCCTTTTTTGCTGTAACGATCCTTTAGCAGACCTTCATCAAATTGGACCCCAAGCTCTTGCGCATACCCTAGCGCTGCAGGCCTTGCAGAGTCTGGTACTGGAATTACCAAATCTGCGTCTTTTATTGGAAACTTTTTTGCAAGAAATTGTCCGATTCTTTTTCTTGCCATGTAGATGTTTGTTCCCTCCATTCTACTTGTAGGATGGGCAAAGTAGGTGTATTCAAAAGAACAATGTGCATGTGTTTTTTCTTCTGAAAACATCTCTGTTTCAATTCCGTTTCTGCTAAATTTGATAAGCTCGCCTGGCTTTACATCACGGATTAGTCTTGCCCCAATTGCAATAAGGGCTGATGACTCTGATGCTACTATGTGGGTGTTGTTTTCTTCTTTGTATCCTAGAACCATTGGCCTAAAGCCACGCGGGTCGCGTGCCGCATAGACAGAGTTGTCATCTGACAAAAATGTAAAGCAATACGAGCCAATCATTTCATTTTTTAAAATAGATAATGCCTTTCCCAGATTTCCGTTTTCTGACATTAAAGAAACAAGGCGTTGTGCAGCAACCAGAGTATCACTTGCGTTTTGCGGAGTAAACGAGCAACCGCCAACCATGTTTGCTAGTTCTTGTACATTTGAAATTGTTCCATTATGTGCAATACAAAGATCCTTTACCTTAAGTGGCTGTGCATTCTCAAGATTGCTTTTTCCAATAGTTGAATACCTGACATGGCCAATAGCCGAAGGCGAAGCATATTCTTCTGAAATCTCTTTGAGCTCTGATGCTGAGCTTGATACAAGACCTAGCCTTTTTAGAGGTAGTTTTTTTGGTACTGCGATTCCCCATGCTTCCTGGCCTCGATGTTGTAGTGCACGCAGTGAATCAATTACCATTGGAATTACGTTGATGCCATCAACGCTGAAAATTCCAACAACACCACAATTTTCCTTAACCATGCAAGACCAAGTCCTCTAGTGATCTCACCCATCTTTTCTGTACCTTATCAACGCTTAGATCCACAACACTGACAGAACCTGCCATGAACTGAATTTGATCGCCTTCAAAACTACCAATTACATCATACGAGGTATTGTTTTGCGATAGAATTTTTTTAATTTGGGCTAGTTTTTG
>JACOWO010000005.1 GCA_016176745.1 Nitrosopumilales archaeon | reverse complement strand
ATGCTAGAAGCAAGATATCAAGATATGATAATTGCAAGCAATAATGATGCAAAAGCACTTGGTATTGATGGCACACCTGGTTTTTTTATAATTGGACCAGATAATGAAGTTACACGGATCGGTGGTGCACAACCATATGATGTATTTAAGCGCATTTTTGATTCTGAATTAAACAAATAAAAATTTATAAATTATTAGAAAAGGCTACGTACAAAATTATAAAATTATAACTTTTTGGTAGACATATTTAGCTAAACAATACTTATATGAGAATTAGAGAGGGCATGCGTATGGCTGCTGGAATTGACGACATTGCAATATACATCCCAAAGCTGTTTGTTGATGCTTCAGATTTTGCTGTTGCAAGAGGAGTCGATCCTGCCAAAATGCAAAGCGGATTAGGGGTATCACAGATGGCAATAGTTGATACTAATCAAGACCCAGCATGTCTTGCCGCAAATGCTTGCCTTAAGGTGATGCAAAAAAACAAACTATCTCCAGATGACATTGGGCGACTCTATGTAGCAACAGAATCATCACTTGATGAATCAAAAGCTATGAATTCCTATGTAATTGGAATGCTTGAACAGGTTTATGGTGAAGGTTCATTTGAGCACTGTGGCGGAATCGAGTGCAAATTTGCCTGTGTGAGCGGCTCGTATGCATTATACGATAATGCTAACTGGATAAGAGCAGGAGAAGCAGAAAACAAAAGTGCACTAGTTGTAGTATCAGACATTGCAAAATATGATTTAGGCTCTAGCGGAGAACTGACTCAAGGAGCTGGCGCAGTTGCAATGCTACTTAATGACAAGCCACGTTTATTGGCATTTGATCCTAAAGTTACTTCAACATCAATAAAAAATGAATATGACTTTTACAGGCCTTTTGGAAAAGAAACGCCGATTGTTCATGGCCAATATTCAAACTTGCTTTACCTAATTCAGGTAAGAAATGCCTTAGAGGCATACAAAAGAAAGGCATTGTCTACAGGTTTGATCAAGTTAAAGGAAGGAGAAACAGTCTTAGATCACATTGACTATCTTAACATGCACTTGCCATACAGCAATATGGGTAAAAAGGCACTTGCGTACTTAGTTCGCCATGAATGGAGAACAACTCCACGCTGGAAAAAATTAATTGAAAAAATTGGAATTGAAGAACCACGACCAAAGGATCCTCGTGGTACAATAGAGTCCATTCTTGCAGATGCAGACTATATGACAAAAGATCATGAATTTACAAAACTGTTTACAAAAACAAAAGAGTTTCAAGATGTTTATGAGACAAAGCTTGCAAGCTCGTTGATTGCCTCGAAGATGATAGGAAATCTGTATACTGCGTCCTTGTATCTAGGTTTTAGAAGTAGTTTGGAATTTGAATTCCAAAAAGGTGTTGAGCTAGAAGGAAAGCGCATCGGATTTGGCTCTTATGGAAGTGGTAGTAGTGCAATGGTGTTTAGCGGCGTAATTCAGCCAAGCTACAAGCAAGTGGTAAAAGACATGAATCTTGAAGCTGAGCTAGGAAAAAGAAAGAAACTCAGTCTTGAAGAATATGAAGAGATTCATGAAAATAAAAGAAGTGTAGACGACAGCATTCTTGAACCAAAGAAAGAATTTGTTTTAGTAAGTGTAGCAACTGCACCTGAAAGTTCAGGTGAACGAAAATACGTATTTAGTGAATAAACTGATTAGAACCTTATCAGAGATTTCAAATCTATTTTTTTACTTAAAATTTGTGAAAGTATTTCTATGTTAAAAGGATCTATGTGTGGAATTATACCAAGTACTGAAATCCCGGTTAAATCTTCAAAATCTTGTTTCAAGTCAGATGTGTTGTAACCTGGCTCATGATCATTAATGATCAATCCACGAACTGTTACGTTGTATTTTTCACACATCTTGCATGTCATTAATGTGTGATTCACAGTTCCAATTTTTGAACTTGTAACAATTATTGTTTCCAAATTCATGTCTTTTATTAGATCAATTACATAATAATTGGCTAGAATCGGTGTAAGTACTCCACCTATTCCTTCTACAAGCATCATATCATGCAGATGTTGTAGTTTTTTGAATCTCTCCAAGACTATATTGTTATCAATGTGGACCCCTAGTTTTTTTGCAGCTGAAAAAGGAGATGCTGGAATTGAAAAGAAATATGGGTTTAAAAGTTCTTCAGGATCATTTACCTGTGCCGCATCTACTAAGATTTCTACATCCGTGGATCTAAATTTAGTATTCTTTTTAGAACCTGATGCATATGGTTTCATGACTCCTACATTGATTTGATTTTGTTTTAGTGATCTAGCCAATCCTGCAACAACACAAGTTTTGCCAATATCTGTATCTGTTCCAGTTATAAAATAGGATTTCAATAAAAAAAATACTGTTGTTTAATTGATTAACCTTTTTGCCGGTTGGTTATTAAGAACAGGTTAACTAGAGGGAACAAATGAAACAGAATAGTTCTGTATGGCACCCTTATACTCAGATGAGTGAATGGGAAAAATTTGATGAAATCGTTAAAGGAAAAGGAATGTGGCTATATGATTCACATGGAAACAAACTCCTTGATGGGGTTGCAAGCATGTGGTGTAATGTTTGGGGGCACTCAAAAAAAGAGTTGGTTGATGTAATAATAAAACAATCAAAAAAATTACAACATTCGTCACTCTTTAATTTAACTAATGAGCCTGCAGAAATTCTTGCAAAAAAACTCGTAAAAATTTCTCCTAGCATGAATAAAGTGTTCTATTCCGATAATGGATCAACTGCTATGGAAATAGCTTTCAAAATAGCTTTACAATACTGGAAAAATATTGGAAAAAATAAAACAGCCATTGCGACACTTGAAAATGGATATCATGGCGATACGTTTGGCTCAATGTCAGTAGGGTACGTTCCAAAATTTTTTTCAAATTTTAAAAACCAATTATTTCATGTGATTAGGACACCTGTTCCAGTTAAATATAGAATTCCTAAAAATTATTCATATGAAGAATATCAGAATTACTGTTTAGAAAAAATCGAAAAACTATTTTCAAATAATGACAAAATTGCAGCATATGTTATGGAAAGTGGCGCACAGATAGCTGGCGGAGCAGTGATATTTCCTAAAGGATTTCAACAAAAAATCAGTCAGCTATGCAAGAGATTCGATGTTTTGCTAGTCTTGGATGAAATCGCAACGGGGTTTGGAAGACTTGGCTCACAAGTAGAATATCAAGCACAAAAAAGTGTACCAGACATAGTAGCTTATGGAAAAATGTTAACTGGTGGGTATATCACGATGGCTGCAACACTAACTACTAAAAAAATCTATGATGCGTTTTTGGGATCGTTTAAAGAAATGAAACATCTTTTTCACGGACACACTTTCACAGGCAATCCTTTAGCAGCTTCTGTTGCCATTGAAAACCTTGAGATTTATGAAAAAGCAAAATTAATTGAACGTATTAAAAAAACATCAAAAATTTTTGAAAAACGTGCCCATGAATTTGCAGATCTGGAGCTTGTTGGGGATGTACGATTCAAAGGTATGCTTATGGGTATTGAATTAGTCAAAGATAAAGAAAAGAAAACTCCATTGTCTAGTAAGAAATCAATAAACAAGATTGCATTTGAAGAGGGTAGAAAAAATCGAATCTACTTGCGAACACTTGGCAATATTGTCATGTTGGTTCCGCCTCTTGCAATATCATCAAATGAGCTGAACTTTTTAATGGATTCAACAATAAAGACGATCAAAGGGCTCGCAAAAATAATTAGTAATTAAACTATCTAAATTGTTAACCATTCGTACATTAACGGGTTAACAATTTAAAATCCCAAAATAACATAGATTTTACTATATTTATGAAACCAGAACATCAATTCGTAATTGAGTGTCAGAATAAAGTTTTGCAAGATATTGGAGTATCTGAAAATGATGCCAAAATATTGATGAATGTGAACGACTCGGAATTAAAGACACTATCAGATGCTGCAAATAAGATTACACGGAAATTTAATGGAAACAAAGTAGACATTGAGCAATTAGCTAATATTAAAAAAAATTATTGCAGTGAGGATTGCGCATTTTGTAGCCAATCTACATTTTTTAATACAAACATAGACAGTTACAAGCTACTGCCAAAAGAAGAGATCGTAAAAAAAGCAAAGAAAGCGTATGATGATGGAGCAAATTCTTATTGCTTGGTTGCTGCTTGGCGCGAACCATCGCCCAAAGATTTTGATAAAGTATGCGAGGCAATAGAGGAAATAAACAAAAAAGTTGGTATTAATGTTGAATGTAGTCTTGGCTTTCTTACCTTTGAGCAGGCTCAACGACTAAAAAACCTCAAGGTTAAGAGATACAACCACAACTTGGAAACTGCAAGATCAAAATTCCAAGAAATTTGCACTACTCATACCTACGATGACCGATTAAACACATTAAAGATTGCAAGACAAGCTGGCCTTGAACTATGTACAGGAGGCATACTTGGCATGGGTGAGACACGAGAACAAAGATTGGAACTTATTTTAGATATTGCACGATTACAGCCAGAGGAAGTAACAATAAATTTACTTGTTCCCGTATCTGGGACTCCATTAGAATTGCAAACTCAACTTTCAATAAACGAAATTATAAGAGCTTTTGCGGTAACCAGATTTCTTTTACCAACATCAACGATAAAAATTTCTGGCGGGAGAGAGATAAACTTGAAAGATGATGGTGAGGAGCTTTTGCTAAGCGGAGCTAATGGAATTATTAGTTCAGGATATCTTACTATAGATGGAAACGACATGAAAAAAGATTTGGAAATGTTGCAAAGGATAAACCTTGAAGCCTAAGCTGGCTTTTGTAGAACCGTTACTAGTAAAAATCAAAAAAGATAATCTTTATCGCAAGATGCAGGATGTAAAGAACAGAGGATCATACATCTACATTAAGAGGAAAAAATTACTAAATCTTTGCTCAAATGATTATCTTGGCCTTTCTAGTATACGTAACTATTCAGATCAATTACAAACAAGCTCCAGACTGGTAGCTGGAAACGATACATCATTTGACATAATTGAAAAAAAATTATCCCGACACAAATCTCAGGAAAGATCATTAGTTTTTCCAACTGGTTACATGGCAAACCTAGGGGCCATCTCAACCATAGTTAGAGAAAACGACGTCATTTTTAGTGATGAGCTAAATCATGCCAGCATAATAGAGGCATGCAGACTGACAAGAGCCAAAGTGCTAGTGTATAAACACAATGACACTAGCGATTTAATTTCAAAAATGAAACAAGAAAGTAGACGAAAGTTTGTGGCTACTGAAGGTGTTTTTAGTATGGATGGTGATATTGCCAATCTAAAACAAATCTCAGAAATCACTGAAAAAACTGATTCCATACTAGTATTAGATGACGCACATGGTGATTTTACACTTGGAGCAGATGGAAAAGGCACTGCCAATCACTTTAAGATCTCAAAAAAAATCGATTTGTACATTAGCAGCCTAAGCAAGGGGCTTGGCTCGTTTGGGGGTTATGTAGCTTCACAAAATAATGTTATAGAACTGCTCATCAACAGATCAAAGCCATTTATCTATACATCTGCGCTTCCATCGTTTCTTGTAAGAGATGCGATACAAAAATTTGATTCAAATAGAGAAAAACAACAAAAAAAACTCCAAAGAAACACAAATCTTTTCAGAAATGGATTGAAAAATATTGGATATGACATTAGTTCGGTTACGCATATCATACCAATAATTATAGGAAAAGAAAAAACTGCGTTAGAATTTGGAAAATATTTGTTTAGAAATGGAATTTTTGCTCAACCAATTAGATATCCTACCGTAGGTCGAAACAAAGCAAGAATCAGACTTTCTGTTACTGCTTGGTTTGAAAAAAATCAGATTGAAAAAGCGTTAGACGTGTTTGTAACGGCAGGAAAAAAATTCCAGATTATCTAAAATTAACGTTGTAAATCAAAGCCAAGAAACATAGGAGAGCCAATGTAAACTGCAACGCCAATTAGGATTCCGAATATGATGCCAACTATAATGAATCGCTTATTCACGATTATATGATTTTAGCCTTAGATAAAAATCAAATGTATAGTTTTGGAAACAAATTGGAAGAATGCTTTAATAAAAAAACAATGAGCTTGATTTATGTCAGATGTAACTATCGCAATTGCTGCACTAGCTGGTTTAGGATCATTTGTTGCCCCATGTATTTTACCTATGATTCCAGCATTTCTTGCATATATCTCAGGAACAACTATCACTGAACTTAATCAAAAAGGCAATACAACACTTTCAATAAACAGAACAAACATCATTTTAAACACAGTCTTTTTTGTTTTAGGTTTTTCAGTAGTTTTTTCTGCTATAGGAGTACTAATCAACAGCGTTTTATCTAATTCTGCTACAGAGCTAGTAACTACGCTGAATCAAATTGGTGGCATAATCATAATAGGATTTGGAGGATTTCTTTTACTTTCAACAAAATTTGTATCGTTAAACGTTGAAAAAAGATTCTTTCCTAAAAAAACAAAATCAAGCTATCCTCTTTCTTTTCTGTTTGGATTGGCTTTTGCCGCAGGTTGGACGCCGTGTGTAGGACCAATACTTGGTACAATTCTAACGTTAGCTGCTACTACCCCTGCAATGTCATTTAATCTCTTACTTGCCTATTCTTTGGGACTAGGAATACCCTTTATTTTGATTGGTGTGTTCTTTTCAAGAGCAACCAGAATAGTTCGTGCAATGAATAAACATCTAAAGTACTATTCGCTAATTCTAGGCTCATTTATCATAGTTCTTGGCATACTAGTTTTTACAAATCAGCTTGCATACATTGCAAGTTTTCCATTATTGAATGAGTTAGTATTGTTAGGATGATCATATGAAAAATGAGATAAAAACAGCAATTGTGTTAGGCATAATAATTTCTGTCATTGTAGGATCACTAAGTTTTGCGTTTTCAATAATTGAGACTTCACAATCACCACAACAAATGTCAGATAGCGTTTTACAGAAACAAACAATTGACAAAAGCGGTTTCAAAAAGGCACCAAAGCTTGCAGGAATAGCTGATTATATCAATACGACGCCTGAAGAATTAGAAAAAGAGATTCAAGGAAAGGTGGTATTATATGATATATGGACATATAGTTGCATTAACTGCATACGAACTCTTCCATACATCACAGCATGGAATGAAAAATATGCCGATGATGGATTGTTAATAATTGGCATTCATTCTCCTGAATTTGAGTTTGAAAAAGATGTAAAAAATGTTCAAATGGCAGTTGAAAAATATGGAATCAAATATCCTGTTGTTCTAGATAATGATTGGCAAACATGGAAAGCATTTGAGAATAGATATTGGCCGCGAAAGTATATAGCTGATTATGAAGGATACATACGCTATGACCACATTGGCGAAGGCGCGTATCAAGAAACTGAAAAAATCATACAACAATTATTAGAAGAAAGAGCATCAGTTCTTGGTCTTAATGTAGCTTCGACTGAACCACTGACAGATTTAGAAGAATTTCAACATACAACTTTTAGAACCCCAGAACTATACTTTGGATACAAATTTGCGGCAGGAAGAAATCAGCTAGGAAATACTGAAGGATTTATGCCAGAAAGCGATGTTCCATATACAATCCTAGATAACATACAACAGCATTATTTCTATTTGGATGGCACATGGAAAAACTTGGAAGGGAGTATGAAATTAGTTTCAGATAATGGAAGAATAAAACTGTCATACTTTGCAAAAGAGGTCAATATTGTGACTTCAAACAAAGGGGACTTGACAATACTTCTTGATGGAAACAAAATACCTCAGAGTTATGCTGGAAAAGATGTTGAACCTGATGGAAAGCTGTATGCATCAGAACCTAAACTCTACAATGTTGTAAATAGTGACAATGCTGAAAGCCACACGCTGGAAATTATTGTAAATTCTCCAGAGTTTGAAATCTATACGTTCACATTTGGATAGATTATCAATCATGTAACCACGGGGTAATGTCACTAGAGTTACATGTCAAGTTGTTACAAATTTCTTTAAAAGCAATTTTTTTATCATATTAAGGGAAACTTTGGGTTCATTCATGAGTAAGTGGGATCAGAAGATCAACACTGGAAAATTATCGCAAAAAGTAATGGATAAGGTAAAGCCTGAAGCTCCGCTAAGAAACAAAATCGAAGATGCACAAAAAAAATTACAGTTTCAAGTAACTAAACTAAGTACTATAACAGAAAAATTACAACAAAAGCACGATGCTGTCTTTAAAAAAATTGTAGATGCCCAGAAAACAAATAATCATACATATGCAAGATGGAACAGATCCAGATTAGACTCAACACAGTTTCTGAATTAGGTGATGTAGTAGTAACACTCAGTCCTTGTATGTCAGTGATAAAAGGACTTGGCGCAACCCTTGGCGGAATAATGCCTAATGCAACTGCATCTATGCAGGATTTGTCAAACATATTAGGTGGGGTGTTATCAGGTGTGTCGCTAACACCGCATGAGTCAATGTTTACTTCAACACAAGGAAGTACTGAAACATTATCTATACTAGAAGAAGCACAAGCAATTATTGAAGGACAAACAAAGAAAAGCATTCCTGAGCTTCCATTTGATTTGCAAGGAAAGCTTGCACAGAAAAAAGGAACACTTATCTAGATTTTTTCTTACTAATTAGAATCAATAATTTTTTTATTCTAAATATTGTGGGATAGCTATATCCTCGTCTCCTATAGTTTGCAATCATCATTTTCCAGTTTTTTAGCCTCCATTGTGCTTGTTCTGCAGTGACTAGATGAATTTCCTTTTTTACAATGCTTTTTCTACCTACTTTAAGCACACCTGCATCTTTAGCTGACCATCGGTTTTTTGCAAATTTTAAACCAAATAGCATAACTTCAATTGGCATTTCTTTGAAATACTCTTTTAATTTTTTAAGTTGTTCATCAGTTATTGATTGCGAAATTGGCAAAATTATATCCATGTTGTTACTGAAATCCATTAAATTATGTTATTTAATAAATTCGTGCTAACCATATTTTACAACAAATGCAGTCTTTATGGCATAGTTACATGATTATAATATAGTCAGAAAATTCATAGTCGATATTGATCTTATTGTTGTAAAAGTATCTTTAGAATTGTTTATCTATGTAAGCAGATTATATCAAAAGTAGTGCAAAACAAGTGAAATTATTTAACAGTGCAAAAAATTCTGTCGATAATAAGACTGTTTTTTATGATGAATCTGATGAAGACAAAACTGACAGATTAAAAAATTTACTTGAAAAGGCCGCAATGAAAAGAAATGAAGAACAAAAAGAGGAGGAGTAGAAATTACTCAATAGTCTAAAATCACTTTCAGATCAAATCAAGGCAGCAATAGAAGAATATGAAAATGTTATGACATAACTTATGCCTGTAAAAGGGAACTGTTAGAAAAGAAAACGCAAATTTCAGAACTACAGTCTGATTATGAAGCTATTTTATCGCGTATTAAGCATGCTAAACTTGAACTCGAGTCAATTAATATTAAAATAAATTCTGTAGAAAAATCAAATTCAAATGAATTTGAATAGTTCAATGCTTTACTGCGATTTTGAACAAAGAATATATAGTTAGATAGATATCTTTATATTATATGTTAATGTTAACATTGGTATGACGCAAATAAATGCAAAGATTGATGAGAAGGTCCTAAAGGAATTTCGTGATGTCATCTATACTAGAATGGGCCTAAAAAAAGGAGACTTTAAGAAATCGCTAGAAGATGCGATGTTAGATTATATTTTGAAATATTCAAAGTCACCTTCTGCAAAAGAGTTTGCAAAGCGTACAAAAGAAGAAAATAGTGTAAAATAATACAAATCTTTCAAAACATTTTCTCATTAGAGTTAAAATCATTAGATGATTAAGTTACTTATTTCAATGAAAGAAAACTAGTTACTATCCAGATAGGAGACAAAATTAGCAACTCTAGTAAAAACTTGTAACAAACTTGAGTTACATAGTAGAGAAAAAGACGTGGCCAGTAAAGAAAAATTGTGTGTCTTTGAAATATTAAACGTCTTTTTATTAGCTGAAAATCTGTCTCTTACACTATAACTTTATAGCCTTAAAGCCAGGCGACGTAGACCATGTGGATTTGTCAAGTTTGAATTGATTATTACATCTAAGACACAAAAAGTCAATTGAGAGCTCAGGAAACTTGTCATTACAGTTATTGCATATAAATTGCTCAACTGCCCTGTAATCAACTCCAAGTATTTTGATCTCTTTTCTGCATTTAGGACACATATTGTTCTTGTATGTGGATTCGGCTGAAAAGTTTTCACAAGGATAATGTTCTATCAATATCTCATTTTTAAAGTCAGATTTTTTACATGACGGGCAATGAAAAAGAGTAGCAAGCTTGACCGAACCGCATTGATTACATGTGGTTTCCTTCATATTTTCTGTTCTTACCACTTTGCCTTGTCCAACAAGGTCGTTTAGATATGACAATATAGTATCTTTATCTGATTTAGTGTATTCTACGAGTCTTTGAAGGCTAATAATAATTGAAGAACGCAAGAAATGATCAACTTGTTCATAGATTTCTTTTTGTGCTTTTTGTAGGTTCTCAATCATTTCAGTTTCTCTTTGAAGGAATCGGTTTTCTTCTTCAATCATATCCATAGTTTTTTTGATATCATCGTATCGAAACGGCTTTCCAATGTATTGAAAGACCCCTTCTCCTATGATTTGTGTTACTTCAAAATCATCTCGGGCTTTAGCAGTTTCTAGAATAACCTTTGCCTTTGGATTTATTGTTAAAATCTGAGACAAAACTGCTCTGCCATGACTATCAGGTAGCGTATAATCAAGAAAAACAACTGGCGATGAGCCATTTTTTTCCATAATCTCTTTGAACATTGAAATTCCCGAAGCACCATCTTTTGCTGTATAGATTTTGTGATAGCCGATGGTTTCAAGAATTTCTTTTATGCGTACTGAAATTGCAGTACTGTCTTCTATTATTAGAACAGTCAGGCCAGATTCAGTCATAGTCTTATCATTTCATTCATTTAATTAAGCATATGAAATTTGTGACTTGAAAAGTTTAAAGAAGGGTTTCCAGTCTCTTGGCATTTTCGTAAATTTCGCTTACTGCCTCAATCTGTGCAGAATTTAGCTCGCCGATAGCATCTAATTCCAATAGCATTTCACAATATCCTTTGATTGGAACGAGAGGAGTTTAGCTCGTGCGAGACCATTGCTGCAAATTCATTCTTTTTCTGAGCAAGTGTTTCAAGACTTTTTAGTTGTGATTGCATTTCCGTATTTTGTTTTAAGAGTTGTTCTGTGGTTTCTTTTAGTATTGATTTTTCTATTAGTTGTGTAACATCAATACGAATTGAGACATAATTGACATTTGTTTTATCCTCATTAAAAAAGGGAAAGATGTTTGTTGAAACCTAATAATAAGAGCCATCTTTTGCCTTGTTTTTTTATCACACCTTTCCAGACTTTGCCACCTGATATTGTATGCCAAAGGTTTTGATAAAATTGTGGCAGGTGAAATCCAGATTTTAGTATGCGAGGGTTTTGGCCCAAAAGTTCTTCCTGCGAATATTTTGATATCTTACAAAATTTTTCATTTACGTAGGTAATATTTCCCTCTTTGTCAGTTTGCTGTTACGATGCAACTCGGATTTATTGCATCCCAGAGCTGGTTTTTGGTACCTAGTATGGCCAACAATTTTTAACAAACCAAAAGCGATATAATCTTTAGTTACAAAATTTAGAATTATTCTTTTTTGACAGTCAGGTATAATTTTGTAATTGCCCTGTAGATTTAGGCAGTTTTAATTAAAGGAAGAGACAGTAGTGTTAGAAGTGATTTACGAAGATCCAGACAAATCTAATAAACCAGATTTGAGCAGAGAAGCAAAAACCGGAATTACCAAAATTCTTCTCAATTGTTCTTATTGCGATAAAGAAATGAGGCTTGAAGAAAAGACCGCAAGATACCAAAAAAAATGGTATCACGAGCAGTGTCTTGAAATAATAAAACAACAAGAACCAAAGACAGTTGCACCGCAACTTGAAAAGCCCATGACTATAAAAAAAAAGGCAGTGGATCCTGTTTACATAGCATTAACAGTAGGAATCTTTTTTGTTCTTCTCGAATTAGCCTATCTGACGCTCACATTTGTTAGTGTGATTGCAATAGTTTTAGCATCGATAGTTACTATTTACCAGTATATTGTTGGAAGGAGGCCGCCAGATCTTACTATAAGACCTCGAAGACATGGCTTGTCGGTCTTTTCTGCTACCATGATCCTTCTACCGTTTATCATAGGGACTGTCATTGCAGTTGATGGATATTTCACGTGGGATTCCATAACAAGTTCTATAATGGTATGGGGACTAGCGATTACATTTTGGAATACTATGTTATTTGTCCCACTTGCTGTACACAGCAAATACAAAGAGGCGATGCAAAAAGATACAAAACAATATCCTTCCCTTTCAGTCATCATACCAGCATACAATGAAGAAAAAGTAATTAGAAGAACGATAGAATCTATAATTCTTACAAGATATCCACAAAAAGAAGTTATTGTTGTAGATGATGGAAGTACTGATAACACACTAAAGATTGCAACAGAATTCAAAGACAAAGTAAAGGTTTTGCATAAAAAAAACGGCGGAAAAGCATCCGCATTAAACTACGGATTAGCATTTGCAAAAGGCGAGATAATAGTTATAGTTGATGCAGACACCATCATAGGAAGAGATTCGCTCTTAGAAATTGTTAAAGGGTTCAGAGATGAAAATGTAGCAGCAGTAGCTGGGAATGTAAGGATTAGAAATACCAACAGTTGGCTTACAAAGTGCCAGGCACTGGAATATATCTCTGCAATTCAGATCATGAGGAGAGCGCTAGATTATTTTGGTGCTATTACTATAGTGCCTGGCGCTCTTGGGGCATTTAGGAAAAAAAATCTTGAGCAAGCTGGAGCATACCATCGTGACACATTGGTCGAAGACTTTGATGCTACTATCAAAGTTCTAAAGACAGGTCGTGTTGTCACAGGAAGTATCGATGCTGTCTCATTTACTGAGGCACCTCAGACATTACATGATTTTTACAAACAGAGAAAAAGATGGTATCGCGGAAATCTCCAGGTTTTGCTTAGGCACTCAGATGCCTTGACAAATCCAAGATTTGGGTTTTTGCACAAATTATCATTTCCATACATGATCTTATCTATGTTAATACTGCCTGCAATCGGCATTATTGTGTGGGTTTCCGCCATAATTGCGGTTGTGATGGGAGAATGGCTATCCGTAGCCATATTTGCTGCTCATTTTGTTGCTTTGCAGTATCTTATCTCTGCCCTGGCAATTAGAATTGATGGAAGTAGTCCTAAGCTAGTTGTATATTCAATATTTTTCATAGTTGGGTACAAACAATTATTGGATGTATTTTTGATTAAAGCATGTCTTGACACTCTACTAAAACAACAGGCAGTATGGACTAGTGCAAAGAGAATTGGTACCAAATAATCACATATTGCTATAACATTCAAATCTTGTGTGTTTACTTATTTTGTTGCTTTAAATTAATAACGTGTGGAATAGAAAATTCTCTTATCAGATAAGTTGCACATCAGAACATCTTTCATAATAATACAATACATATCAACTAGTTAAATTAAACTCCTTGTTTTTTGGAATTGTTGCACTAATCAAAGGATATCGCTGTCGATGGGATCAGGATGCAAAAAGCGATGAGAGATGGTAGGCCCAAAAAATACTGACAATCATGGTTTGATTTCTTTAAATCCTACAGCTAAGACTCTACTGCTTTCTGTTGGAGGTAATTTTGTAATTT
>JACOWO010000177.1 GCA_016176745.1 Nitrosopumilales archaeon | reverse complement strand
TTTATCCAAGTCTCTTTTGTTCATTATTCTAACTGCTGCCTCAGAGCCAAGTACAGCAATTTGGGCAGTAGGCCATGCATAGTTGATGTCTGTTCGCAAATTTTTACTTGCCATGGCAATGTATGCCCCACCATATGCCTTGCCAATAACTAGCGTAATCTTTGGAACTGTAGCTTCACAGTATGCAAACAACAGCTTGCTTCCATGTCTTATGATGCCGTTATGTTCTTGGTTTGTCCCAGGCATGTATCCTGGTGTGTCAACCAAAGTAATGATTGGAATGTTAAAGCAGTCACAGAATCTAATGAATCGTGCTGCCTTGCTTGAAGAGTCAATGTCTAGTGCGCCAGCAAGATGAAATGGCTGGTTTGCAACAATTCCAATTGTTCTTCCATGCAGTCTTGCAAATCCAACTATGATGTTTTGCGCAAATAGCTCATGGACTTCAAAGAATGCGTGATTATCAACAACAGAGTAAATTATTTGCTTCATGTCATAGGGCTGAAGTGAGTTTTCAGGAACTATGTTGATGAGATTGTGATCCAGTCTGTTTGGGTCATCGTCGTTTGGAACAACGGATGGCTCTACGGTATTGTTTTGCGGGATGTAGGAAAGAAGGGTTTTGATGTAATCCATACATTCGTATTCATTTTTTGCAACAAAGTGTGCAACCCCGCTTTTTGTTCCATGAGTTATTGCGCCACCCAATTCATCAAATGATACCTCTTCTCCAAGAATTGTCTTTACAACATCTGGGCCTGTGACAAACATTGTAGCTGCCTTTTCAACCATTATTACAAAGTCAGTCATTGCGGGAGAATATACAGCACCTCCAGCAGATGGGCCAATGCTTGCAGTGATTTGCGGTACTACGCCTGATGCAAGCTCATTATGATAAAAGATATCAGCAAATCCATCAAGGCTTAGTATTCCTTCCTGAATTCGTGCACCGCCAGAGTCCATAATGCCAATAATTGGAGATCCTACACGAACTGCATGATCCATAAGCTTTGTAATTTTTTTTGCACCCATTGCACTCAGCGTACCGCCTAGTACAGTAAAATCATAAGCAAAAACAAAGACCTGTCTTCCGTTTATTGTTCCATATCCTGTAATGACGCCATCACCAAAGAACTTTTTTTGCTGCATATCATATTCATAATAGTGATGAGTGGTTAGTGCGTTAAGCTCAACAAAGCTTCCCTCATCTAAAAGAAGTTCAATTCTTTCTCGTGCAGTAAGTTTTCCTTTTTCGTGTTGAGCGAGGATTTTGTCTTCACCTCCCCCTTGGGCAGCAGTTTTATTTTTTTTTAAAAACTCTTTAATTTTATCAGAATGCATGCCCGGCGATCTGAAGCGTCGTGCTACATATATTAATTTAATTAGATTTTATTGTCGAGTTTTGGAAATACGATTTATGCTATCTCTTTGAGATTTAGCAAACGAAATTTCTTTTTTACCGATTGCTGGTAAGCGCTAAAAGGATCACTTGATTCGCTACACCTTTTGCATATGCAAAGCTGTGAGACAACGGAGCGATTGCATTCTTCCTGAAACTCGCATTGCAGACAGCCAGCAGAATTGCCACAAACTATGCAATTTAGCTCATTTACCTTGTCACATTTTTCGTGCTTTACTCCCTGTCCTTTTGACCACAGGCCGATCTCGTTTGCATCTATCTTTTGGTTACAGACAATACATAATCCTGGAAACTTCATTGTAATTTTGCGCCAGCTCATTTTAGCAACTTTATCTCCTTTTCTAGCAATTCTCTATAGCTCTCATCTAGGTTCAGATCCAGTTTTTTGTTTTGCATCAAAAACAAAATGAATGGAAAATAAAAGGTTGCAAATGTACTCACAGAAACATGCAAAATTTTTGTCATGTTTGTTGCAAGCGATTTGATGCTTTTTCCATCCCATCGCAGTCTATTTAGAAGAGGCCAAGAGAGGTTAAATCGCGAATATCGTACAGGCAAATCCTTTTTGTATAGCCCAACAAGTATTGCATCAAGATATCGCAAGAGCCGCCATTCCTGTGTTCTAGTTATTCTACCATACAAGAGATCAGCTTCTGACATGACTTGAAGCATTTGCTGCATTTGATCTTGCGAAATGCCACTTGAGATAATGCTAGAGTAGAACG
>JACOWO010000004.1 GCA_016176745.1 Nitrosopumilales archaeon | reverse complement strand
AGAAAAAGACACTCCAGAGTATTGGGTAGAGTATAATTCGTATAGATATTGGCAAAAAGGTGGACAAGTACTAGCTGGGGCAATATTGGGAACATCGATTGGTGCGTTGTTTGGTATCGTTTATGCATATTCTAGAAACGCATTGCCACAAGGAAATGATGTAAAGAAAACATTTGTTCTTGCAGGAATATTGTGGTTTACAATCTACTTTGTTCCTTTTTTGAAATATCCTGCAAATCCACCAACTGTTGGTGATCCTGAAACAGTCGTTCTTCGAGCAGTTTTGTATCTTAGCTTTATAGCAATCTCTGGATTTGGTGCTCTTGGATTCTATAGACTATACAAAAAACTTGAGTCTGGGAAAAAGATTGCAGCGTTTATTGGTTATGCAGTTTTCATTAGTATAGCGTTTGCTTTGATGCCACCAAATCCTGATGAAATTACTGCTCCAATGGATTTGGTAAATGGATTAGGGTAATGTCAGTCATTGCAGTAAGTATTTTCTGGATAGCAATCGCGTTTATTTTAGGTGCATTTTGGCATAAATTCCAGCCTGATGCAAGAATAAAATTAGAAAAACATTAGATGGTGTGACTAAATTTGGCAATTTGTAAATGTAGTCCTGAATACACATATCAACCACACAGTGATACACTTCATGAATTTCAAAGTCCTCACAAATGTCTTGTTCCTGGATGTGATTGTCAAGGATTTCAGGATTGTGGTCAAAAATGGACAGATGCTTTTGTAAAAAAATCACATGAGAACAGTAAATATTGAAATTATTTTTTCTGTAGAAATATTTTTAGCTGAGTTTGTAACAGAAATAACGGACCCAAAAATAGAATCGCTATTGGCATTAATACCTTCGGGCCCACGAAACTTTAGCAAGTGGAGTATGTCAGGATAAATTAAATACAATACCAATAAACTGCATTTTGTGTTTGGCAAGAAAAAAGAGATTAAAGAAGGCGACTATGTATTCTCATCAAAACCAGACGGCGAATATAGAAACATCATATTTGGTGTCGTTAGTGGCGTTGACGGTTCAAAGATTGGTGTAAACGGATTAATAGTGAATCCAGTTGGACTAAAAAATAAAATCTCGCAAAATAAAGCAGGTTCACATTCTATTGAAATTTTAAAGGCTCCAACCCCAGAAAACTGCATTCTTGCTTTTATCTACAGAGTTGAGCATGAAAATTACACTGACGTATTGGATTTGGATTCAGATCTAGTCATACCGCTTCCGCCAAAAGTCTATACTGTTCTTGATGGCTGGATACGTGAATCAATACCAGAATTGTTAAACAACGTTCTTTCGTTGCCAGACGGTTCTGAACGAGACCAAGCAAAAAGAATTCTACGACAAAGAATGGAAACACTATATGATAAGAATCTGAAAAGACATTTGTACTCTGTTTGTCGAAGCTTGAAAATTCTTGTTTAATGTTAGAAATTTCGTTTCATTTTCTCCATAGTTTTATATTATGCCATCCGAAAAAGTCGATACAATGGAATACGTTTACGCTGCACTAATGCTTCACAAACTAAAAAAGGAGATCAACGAGGCAAACATTGCCAGCATAATAAAGGCATCCGGATCTGAATCTAACGAGGCAAAAGTAAAGGCTCTAGTAGCATCATTGGCAGATGTAAACATCGAGGAAGCCATTAAAGCAGCACCTGTGGCAGTTGCAGCAGCACCAGCAGCTTCAGGAGCTGGTGAAGCAAAGAAAGAAGGAAAGAAAGAATCTGAAACACCAAGTGCAAAATCTGAAGAACAAGCCATGGAAGGATTGTCTTCGCTGTTTGGATAAATCCTAAATTTCGAATTTACTTTCTGTTTTTAAAAAGAAGAATATTGGAACCTTCCCATCCATAATCAATAAAACAACCTTTTTCATTTTTGAGAAGAAGTTTTCGCTTTATTGATTCATGTATAAATTGCAGAGAACTGACAGCACCTGTATTTCCAGTTTCTTTCATCAAAGAGTATGACAATGCAACTTTTTCTTTTGAAATATTACATTTTGATGTAATATAATCAAGAAATCTTGCGCCTGCAGTATGCAAACCCCAAACCTTGATTTTTCTATATTCGTCTAGAGTTTTCTTTTCTACCTGTCTGATATTTTTTTGGCATAAATTACCAACGGTTTTTTTAAGAACCTTTGAATCAAGATTCATATCAAAAATTATTCTATTTTTTTTGCTTGGTGACAGCTTCAAAGACGCTTTTTTGTAGCCATTTTTTCTTGAATCCTTACATGAGAAAATCTCATTAGAGTCAATACTTGCTATTCTATTTTTGTCATTTTTTGATAATATCGTTCCTCCGACAACATCACTAAAAATAAGAAAATATACCAGGTTGTTAAGGTCTGCTCTGTTTTTCTTTGAAACTAGTTTTATCTGCTTTAGTCTATCCAAGAACCAATCTGTATACATAGAACCTATTAGGACCATTGAATTGCTTTTTCCATTTAGTTGAAAATAACCTGCAGAATTCAGTAATGCTTCAGAAAATGATGAGCAAGCAAGTCCCTGCATATTTTGTGTTCTTACATCTTCGTTCAAACCAAGTTTGCTTACAAGCTCAACTGTCGGAGCAGGATCAAGAAACTGATTGTTGTCATTTACTGTAATTAGCATACCAATGTCTCCAGATTTTTGCTTTGACTTTTTCAAAAGATCCTTTGCAGTTTTTAGGAATAGTTCGTTTTTTGGCACATCTGGTTCAAGATAATCATTTTTTGAAAAATCTATTCTATCAAAATCATATATTTTGAAAACTTTATCGATTCCTAGCTTTTCTTTGACATATTCTCGTACCTGCCTATCTAATTTTGGTCGTAGAAAATCATCTACAATTTCTTTTATCGAATAGGAAAACATAGGATAGTTGATGCATATTTGTGATAATTCTACCAAAACCATTTCACATCATAGCCAACAGTTTTTTTAAATTCTCAAAGAATGTTGAATCAAATCCTTCTTTTGGAAGATCAAACCCAGCAATTACAGTTTTACATCCTGTTTCTTCCTGAAAATTATCTAACATCTGTCTACAATGTGTAGGGGTACCACATATTGTAAGTTCCTTTACAAGATCATCACTTACCTTCTCAACCGTTTCTGCTAAACCGAATTTCTTGAAAGTTTCTCGGATTTCCATTATCTCTTTTTCAAATTCTTTTGATAATGGATTTGAATAAAACTCATTTGCTCCGATATATTTTGCCAAGGTTGTTTTTGCGGCTTTGAAATTTCCCGAGTCAACATAGGTGGGAACTATACATATTATCTCAAAGGCGTCAAAACTCTTTCCAGCAGATGAGATGATTTTCTTAATCTTTTGTATATCAGAAATAATTTGCTTTCTTGGTTTTAAAAAAAATATTACTCCATCTGCATTTTGAGCTGCAAGTTGCGTGATCTTTTGACCAACTGCAGCCCAGAATATTTTTCCTTTAAAATTTTCTCTCAAGTATTTTGTGTAATCAATGATTCTAGAAAGTGGGCGTTCAAATTTTAGATTCCACAATTTTTCAACAATTACAGGCGCACTAGTTCCCATACCAAGAACAAATTTTTCATTGGTTTTTTCATAAATTTTATTTGCCTTAAGAGAAATTCGTTCTTTTTCTCTTGAAAATACATTTACAATTGCGGTTCCAAGAACCATATCGCATTTTCCATTGGATATTTGTTCCAAGGCATCAAAGGCATCTACTCCCATAACATTTGGATTGGTCTCTGGCACAAAAAAATAATCTATTTTACTTTGGTTTGCAATTTGTGCAGCTTTTTGTATTGAAGAGAGTGATGCGTTTATTCCTAGTTCGATTCCTCTTTTCATCAAAAATAACCAAATTTCCCTCAGAAGTGAATGGATTTTTCTTCAGCCATTCTTGTAGCGTCAACAAATGCCTCTGATAGAGTTGGGTGGGCATGAATTGTATCTATAATATCAGAGCATTTCATTTTTTGTTTTACCGCAAGTGTAGCCTCGCCAAGAACCTCGCCTGCATGTGGTCCAACTATTATTACTCCAGAAATAATTCCATTTTCTTCAAAAACATCAATGAACCCTCGAGTTTCTGAAAGACAGGTGGCCTTTGCACTTGCAATAAGAGGAAAGCTTTTTCCTTCTCCTTCACAATTTCCAACAAAAGCAACCTCTGGAAATGTAAATAAGCACATTGGAATGGCAGAATAATCCATCGTAGAATTTTTCCCAATGCTGTTGTCTGCTGCAACTTCGCCCTGTTTTGCAGCTACGTGAGCAAGCTCAAACTTTCCTGTAACATCACCAATGGCATATATGTTTGGAATGCTTGTTTGCATTTTCTCATTTACTATTATACACTTGTCATCATGAGCTATACCAATATTTTTTAGCTCATCTGGATTGATGTTTGCCTTTCTGCCTATACATACCAGAATTTTTTCAGCTTGAATTTTTTCACCGTTTACATAAACTGAATCTTGATCAATTTTTTCAACTTTTGAACCAGTCATCAGATTTATCCCGTCTAATTTCATATATTTTTCCACAGTTTTGCCAATCTTTTCAGGAATAGTTGGGAGCAATCTTTTTTCCATTTCAACAATCCAAATCTTGCAACCTAGTACATTCAAGATGGCAGAAAACTCACATCCACTATAGCCACCGCCAACCACAACAATGGATTTTGGGAGAGTCTCAATCTCAAAAATTGAATCTGAAGACAGAATTTTGCCGCCAAATCGTTGTCCTGGCAGACAAATTGGCGAACTTCCAGTTGCAATTACAATGTTTTTTGTAGAAAGTACCCTGTCATCTACAATTACCTCATTTGCTGATTTTATTATGGCAGTCCCATGAATGATTTCAACATTTTTCTTTTCTAACAGCATCTTGATTCCATCGGCAAGCTTTGAAACGCTTTTTTGCATCCCATTTTTCATTTCTGTATAGTTTAGTTCTATTGAAGAGCTGACTCCGTGTTTTTTTGCATTTTTTACCCTTCTAATTATATCAGCCATAGAGTGCAGGTACTTTGTAGGTATGCAACCACGTTGTGTGCATGTTCCTCCAAGGCCGTTTTTTTCAACAATACATGCTTTTCCGCCATTTGCAGCAACAGATAATGCGCAAGTATATCCAGCTGGGCCTGCTCCAATAATTACTGCATCAAACATTGTCATGACTCAAAGAGAATATCCAATAAAGTTTGTCTAATCACCGTTTGAGAGTCCAGTTGGGATTGGAATACTTGTCTTTGGCTATCTTTTTGCATGATTCTAACTCGTTTTGTTTTAGTTTAGTTGGAACAGTTTGACAACCAAACACAAGTTTTAACGAATCTTTTAAGGACTTTGCAACTTGATCAAAAGTTTTTGAGACTTGAGAAACTCGATATTTTGCATCAGGAATTTTTTTATCAGAGATTTTCTCTATTGGAACCTTTAGTAACGAAAACATTTTTTCTTTGTTCACCTCAAGCAGTATGGTCCCATGTTGTAACAGGACTCCATTTTTTCTTGTTTGTGCATTTCCTCCGATTTTTTTTCCATCTACTGTTATGTCATTTAAGGGAGAAAATTTGGCATCAATGTCAAGTGTGTTAAGCCCAGATACTATAATCTGGCAAATCTCTTGATACGAGTCTATTATTTTTGGAGGGTATTTTCTTGAAACAAAGGAATACGTCAGCTCCTTTTCATGAAAAACAGAGCCACCTCCAGTTATTCTCCTTACAACATCAACTGCCTCAATTCTGCATTTTTGAAAATCGATGTCTTCGATGCTTTGAAAATATCCTATTGAGACACATGGGTTTGACCACCCATAAATCCTAAAAATTGGCGTATCTGTCACATGAGTCATAAGATACTCATCAATTGCCATATTCATCGAGCCACTATTGTTACCTGTCTCCAGAATCTTGACTTCTTGAAATTTAATGGGAATCTACCTCCTTACATCTGATTATTGCGTATGAAAGCGAGTCTATGCTAAAACCATAAAATTCGCAGCCTGATAAGAGCGATTCAAGCTTCTTCTTTACCCAATCTTTTTCAAGTTTTGTTCCAACAAGTTCTGATTCGATCAAATCTATTGTCTCTTCAGGATGCAAAAAAAAGTCTCCAGTAATTTTGATTGATTGTATTGTGTTCGTGGTTTTGTCAAAAACTAAATCAACGCATACCATCTTTTCGAACTTAAAACATCGCTTGACAGATACAGAATTTGGATTGTTCTGGTTGTTTATTGGGGAGACCATCTCAAGTTTGGTTGTCTTGCCGCCTTGACCTCATCTAACCTACTAGGTTCAGTATGTGGGGCATCTTTTACAATTTCAGGATTCTCTCTTAGCTCAGTTGCGATCTTTACAAGAACTTGTGCATATTTGTCCAACGTCTCCTTGCTCTCAGTTTCTGTTGGTTCTATCATAAGTGCCTCCTCAACTATTAAAGGAAAATATACTGTAGGTGGATGAAAACCGTAATCTAAAATTCTTTTTGCAATATCAATTGTTCCGCCGTTTGGAATGTTTTTTGCAGATACGACAAACTCATGTGCACATCTTCTGTCGTATGGAACATAGTAACTGTCACGAATTTTTGCAAAAAGATAGTTAGCATTTAGTACAGCATTTTCTGAAACGCGCCTTATCTGATTTCCCCATATTCTTATGTAGCAAAGTGCACGAACCAAAATTCCAAAATTTCCATAAAACGAGTGAACCCTGCCTACTGACTTTTCTTTTTTGTAATCCAACCTAAATTCATTATCTTTTTTTGTTATTCTCGGTACTGGTAGGTAATCTGACAAAAATGATCTAACTGCAAGTGCACCGGCTCCAGGACCGCCACCCCCATGAGGAGTTGCAAAGGTTTTGTGTAAATTAAGATGCATCATGTCAAAGCCCTGTTCTTTTGGTCTGCTTATCCCAAGAAGTGCATTCATGTTTGCACCATCACAGTACATCAATGTTCCATTTTCGTGTGCCAGGTCCTTTATCTCCAAGAGATTTTCTTCGTAAAGACCAAGCGTGTTTGGATTTGTTACCATGACAAGGGCAACATCAGGACTAATCTTCTTTTTTACTTCGTTAAAGTCCATGTTTCCTCTAGAATCTGAGCAAACTGTGATTGTTTCTAATTTGCACATTGCAACGCTTGCCGGATTTGTACCATGAGACGAATCTGGAATGATAACCTTGGTTCTTTTTTCATTTTTATTTTCAAAATGTCTTTTTGCTATCATAATCCCTAAAAGCTCACACTGAGATCCTGCAGCAGGTTGAAGTGAGACATCGTCCATGCCTGTTATTTCCTTTAATGCCTCCTGCAATTCCCAGATTACCTCTAATGCGCCTTGAGAATATTCGGCAGGTGAGCGTGGATGAATCGATGCAAATCCTTTGAGTCTTGCTAACTCTTCGCTTACCTTTGGGTTGTACTTCATTGTGCAGGAACCCAAAGGATACAGGTTGTTGTCTATTCCAAAATTTTTCTTTGATAACTTGGTATAATGTCGTACAATATCTGTTTCATTTACGTTTGGAAGGGGAAGATTATCGCGTATTAGTTCAATTGGTAAGTCAAGCTGTGTTTGTATCTGTTCTACATATTCTGTTGGTTGCTGATCATATTCAAAGATGAGCTTCATTTTAATGCCTCCAGATAAGCGTTAATGTCTGCCGTAGAGTTTTTTTCTGTGCAGCATATGATCATTTTTTCATCATCAACTACTAATCCACCAACAATCTTTCGCTCAAGAAGTTGAGAGAAAATCTTGCTTGCAGTTTTTGGAGTTTTTACGCAAAACTCGTTGTAAAAGTATTTTTCATTCAAAGCCTTAAAACCAACTTTTTGCAGTTTTTCGTAAAGCAAATGTGCCTTATAGTAGGAATTTTTTGCCACATCAACAAGCCCTTTTCTTCCAACTGTTGCCAAGTAAATGGTTGCAGCAAGTGCAAGCAGCGCCTGATTCGTTGTTATGTTGCTTGTTGCTCTTTCCCTTCTGATAAATTGCTCTCGAGCTTGAAGAGTTAAGACAAATCCTTTCTTACCGTTTTTGTCTTCGGTCATTCCAACTATTCTGCCAGGAATTTTTTTTAGCAAAAAATTTTTGGCGGCAAGAAATCCAAGATATGGTCCACCAAAACTTAATGGAATTCCAAATGATTGGCCTTCGCCTACAACAATGTCAGAACCATATTCTCCAGGGGGTTTTATGAGTGCCAAAGATGTTGGCTCATTTACACAAGTGATAAACAGTGCCTTGTTGTGATGTGCTTTTTCAACTAGTGGTCTTAGATCTTTTATGTTTCCATAAAAGTCAGGATTCTGCGAAATTACACAGCAAGTATTTTCATCTATTATGTTTGTAAATTCCAAATCAGAGCCGTCGCAGTATGTCTTTAGAACTTCGTAGTAATTGGGATTAAGGCCACTATCGACAAAGACACGCCTCTTCTTGGTATACGAAGAAGAAAGCAAAACAGCCTCAGCCAAGGCAGAGGCTCCGTCGTATAGCGATGCATTTGAAACATCCATTCCTGTTAAAAGGCAGATAAATGACTGAAACTC
>JACOWO010000193.1 GCA_016176745.1 Nitrosopumilales archaeon | reverse complement strand
ATTCTTCTGGTAATTCAGTAAATGCCACTCAAACTGTCACAGTTGTAGATACAACTTCACCAACAATAGAAACATTGCCTCTCATAACAGTAGAAGCGACATCACTTGACGCAAATCCAGTGTTACTTGTTACTCCAAAAGCACAAGATTCTGTAAGTAATGTGATAATCACAAATGACGCTCCAGATGTATTTCCATTTGGGGAAACTATCATAACTTGGCAGGCTACTGACGAAGTAGGAAATTTTGTCACTACAACACAAAACGTATCAGTAATTGATACAACTGCACCAATCTTGACTATTCCAGCTGACATAACAGTAGATGCGATATCTATTGCAACACCAATATCGATAGGAGAATCTAGTGCAACAGATGTCACTGATTCTTTACCTGCTATCACAAACGATGCACCATTTGCATTTATTCTAGGTGAGAATATAGTTACTTGGACTTCGATTGACAAATTAGGAAATTCCGTAAGTATGACACAAAAAGTTACTGTTCAGGCATGTGGAAAGCCACACTCTTACTATAATATGATTTTTGGAACTGAAGAGGATGATATGGTTACAGGAACAAATCTACCAGATCTAGTATTTGCACTTGGTGGAGATGATATCATTTTTGGTGAAAAAGGAAATGACTGCATACTTGGCGGCGAAGGAGATGATATTATTTACGGAAATGAGGGAAACGATAACATATCCTCTGGAGAAGGCACTGATGTCATAAAGGGTCTTTCAGGTGATGATGTGCTAACTGGTGGTTTAGGCATTGATGTAATCGATGGTGGAGATGATGTAGACTCCTGCAATGTCAACGATCAATCCGAAGAAGTTTTCAGAAATTCTATTATTAATTATAATACATAGTCGATCCGATCTTCTATATAGTTACAATATAGTATATGTAGTACAGAGATTTAATTCCGTATTTCTAGAGCAAAATCTATGGGACAATGGCTTTCATGGATAAAATCAAACGAAAAAGAGATCCTTTCAATTTTAGACGAGCTTGCAAAGAAAGCCGTAGAAACATCGGCTGCATTAATTGAACTCTTTTCAAACATAGAAAAAGCAGAAGAATGTCAAATTACAATTAAAAAACTAGAAAGAGAAGCAGACGGCCTTACTCGCGCAGTTTTTGCTGAGCTAAACAAGACCTTCATTACCCCCTTGGATAGAGAAGACATTCAAAGAATAGCATCTAAAACTGACGATGTAATTGACTTTATGGAAGGCACTTCGGGTAGGTTTATCAGCTACAATATTTCTTCTACTCCTCCGTTTGTTGTAGATATTGCAAAGGAGCTACACAAGGCAACAAAAGAGGTTCACTATATGATATCACGGTTATATAACGTAAAAGTTGATAAAGAAATAATCAATCATTGCAGAAACACAAGTGACATTGAACACAATATAGATGATCTTTATAGAAAAGCTGTAGGCAAATTATTTGAAACAAATGATGCTATCTATATCATCAAGATGAAAGACATCTATGAAGCATTGGAAGCAGCTTCTGACAGATGTGTTGATGTTGCAGATGTTGTAGAAGACATTGTCCTAAAGTATTCCTGAGTTTTTATGTACGAGCTTGCAATAGGAGCAATTCTAGTAGCGCTATTTTTTGATTTTGTCAATGGCTTTCATGACGCAGCAAATTCTATTGCAACCGTTATTGGGACAAGAGTACTAAGACCACTTTATGCAGTTTCGCTTGCAGCGGTTGCAAACTTTGTAGGGCCATTTGTTTTTGGTGTTGCTGTTGCAACCACGATTGGAAAAGGCATCATAAATCCAGACTTTGTAACAATTCACATCATTATTGGTGCACTTGTTGGAGCAATTGTTTGGGATCTTATAACTTGGATTTTTGGCTTACCCTCTTCAAGTAGCCATGCTTTAGTAGGTGGAGTATTGGGTGCTGGCATTGGCGGGGCCGGAATGCAGGCAGTAATTCTTGGTGGATTAGAGAAAGTTGCAATAGGAATAATTGTGTCTCCTATAGTCGGATTAACTACAGCATTTCTGCTTGCCACACTTCTTATCACAATTTTTGCAAAAAGAAGACCATATACTGTAAACTCTGTATTTGGGAAACTGCAGCTTGTCTCGTCCACATATTTCTCGTTAACACATGGAGCAAACGATGGTCAAAAGACTATGGGAATCATTGCACTGATTCTGTTAACAGAAGGGCTGATAACCTCTTTTGAGATACCATTTTATGTTATTTTAATTGCTGCTCTTGCAATAAGTCTTGGAACATTTTTTGGAGGCTGGCGAATTGTCAAAACAATGGCAGTAAAGATAACACAGCTAAAACCATATCAAGGATTTGCAGCAGAGACCGGTGGGGCAAGCATACTTGCAGTATTGGCATGGTTTGGAATTCCTGCAAGTACAACCCATGCAATTTCTGGTGCGATAATGGGAGCAGGTGCAGTCAAACGTGTATCTGCAGTAAGATGGGGAATTGGAAAAAGAATAGTTTGGGCATGGGTAATTACAATACCTGCCAGTGCAGCAATCGCATATTTGAGTATCATTATTATTGAATTATTTGTATAGTTGAAACCACTCTAATTCTTATTGAATAATTTACAAATATTTTTTGCAGAAATAATTGGAACATTTGGTCTTGTGCTGGCAGCAACTGGATCAATAGTTTATGACGCAAAACTAGAAAATATGTTAGGATCTATATTCGTAGCAGTAATTCACTTTGTCGGTCTTGCAATTGTGGTATACTTGTTTAGAAAATATTCTATGGCCCACTTTAATCCAGCAGTCACAATTGGATATTTTTTAGCTGGATATATTAAAAAGGCGATTATGCAAATCTAGGAACTAATTTTCCAAATTATACATATGATGTCACATTTTTTTATGGAATTGAAATTATAGCAACAATTTTCCTGATGGGTGTGATTTTAACAGTTGTTCATATCAAGAAACTAAATCGACTGGCTGGTATTGCTATAGGTGGAATTGTGGCGCTTGATGTATTTTTCTTAGGGCCAATTTCTGGTGCTTCGATGAATCCATTTCGTTCATTAGCACCAGCCATTCTTTCAAATATGCCAAATGATTTGTGGTTGTATTTGACTGCCCCTTTTATTGGTGCAGCAATTGTAGGTCTAGTTTACAAAAAGATTGTTAGATGAATTGACGATTTACAGGATATTACGAATAATAATAACCAAAGATCACTTTTAGTGTTGAAAAAATCAAAACAACTATTCCAAGATGCAAAAAAAATTATTCCTTCAGGCATAAACAGCCCTGTTAGATATTTTGAGCCATACCCATTCTTTGTAAAAAAATCAAAAGGGAGCTTGATTTGGGATGAGGATGGTAACAAATACATTGATTTTTGCAATGGATACGGGGCTTTACTACTTGGACACAGAAGAAAAGAGATCATATCAGCTGTTTCAAAACAGCTAAAAATAGGAACACTATATTGTGCGCCAACAGAACTTGAAGTAGAACTTGCTAAATTAATACAGAAAAACTTTCCATCCATGAAAAAAATTCGTCTAGTAAATACAGGATCTGAGGCAACAATGACAGCTATACGACTTGCAAGAGGATTTACTAAAAAGAAGAAAATCGTCAAATTTGAAGGATGTTATCATGGGGCACATGATTCTGTTTTAGTAAAGGCTGGTTCTGGCGCTGCCCACGCTGGAATATCTACATCTGAAGGAGGATTAAGCGAAGTATCAAAAAACACTCTAGTTGTACAATATAATAATTCAGATGATCTAGAAAATACAATTAGAAAAAATAAAGACATTGCAGCAGTAATAGTCGAGCCGGTACTTGCAAACATGGGTTTGATCTTACCAGAACAAAACTTTCTCCATGAAATGCGAAAAATAACAAAAGAGCATGATATTCCTTTAATCTTTGATGAAACTGTAACAGGATTTCGTGTTTCAGAAGGCGGGGCACAAATGTATTATCAAATTAAACCTGACATCACCACACTAGGCAAGGCCTTAGGAAATGGATTTGCCATTGCTGCAGTTGGTGGAAGAGAAGACATTATGAATAAACTTTCACCACAAGGCAAAGTATACCAAGCAAGTACATTTGCTGGAAATCCAATCTCGGTTTGTTCTGCGATAAGCTCTATCAAAACTATCAACAAGCTAAAAAACAGTCTTTATTCAAAGCTTGAAAAAAACTGCAGATTACTAGTAAACATAATTGATGAAATTGCAACAGATCTGAAAATTCCACACCACATCAACTTTCTTGGCTCTATGTTTCAGATATTTTTTACAAATACACCTGTTGTTGACTATAAAACATCAAAGAAAGCAGATTCAAAAAAATTCAAAAAGATGTTTTCAACGCTTCTACAGCATGGAGTGTTTATAGCTCCTTCACAATTTGAAACCGTCTTTTTATCGGATGCGCACACAAATCAAGATCTAGCAAATACTATTGACGCTTATCGTTACGCGCTAAAGAGTGTGAAAAAATGAAGTATCTTGTAGGAACACGTGGAAGCCAGCTTTCTCTTGTCCAAACAAACTGGGTAATATCTGAACTGCAAAAGAAAAACCCTGATGCAGAATTTGAAATTAAAACAATAAAGACA
>JACOWO010000003.1 GCA_016176745.1 Nitrosopumilales archaeon | reverse complement strand
ATATCAGGTCTTTAATTTATAAGATTTTTAACCAAAATACATAGTAGCAAGACATGGAGCTTTACGATATTTTACAGTCATTAAGTTTGGGAAAAATTTCTGTTTCAAAAGCACAAAAGATGCTTTCCCTTCATTCAATTGACAAAATCGAAGACTATGCCAAGCTTGATACTGGACGAAAACATAGGAAGGGAATTCCTGAAGTTATCTTTGCTGAAAACAAACAGCCTGAGGAAATCAAAAGCATCATAAAAAAAGTTTTGGCAAAATCTGATTGTGTATTGGTTTCTAGGCTAAAGAAAAATGATTATTCCAAAATAGTTAGTTTTGCAAAAAAAAGTAGGCTAAAAATAAAGACAGGAAAGAACTCTACTTCGGTTCTAATTTACAAAAAGGATACACAAAAAAACGGCGGAAAGGTTGGAATTGTGACTGCAGGAACATCTGACATTGGGATTGCTGAAGAGGCCAGGCTCATGTGTGAGGCAATGAATTGCACATGCATTTGCAGCTATGACATTGGAATTGCCGGAATGCATAGAATGTTTCCTGTTTTAAAAAAACTCATTTCTGAAGATGTATCATCAATAATCGTTGTAGCTGGAATGGAAGGAGCACTGGCGTCACTTGTCTCATCACTTGTAAACATTCCAGTAATTGGAGTTCCAACATCTGTGGGGTATGGTTATGGTGAAAAAGGAGTGGCAGCCCTTGCCTCAATGTTGCAAAGCTGTTCACTTGGCTTGTCAGTTGTGAATATCGACAACGGTATTGGAGCAGGGGCAGTAGCAGCCAACATCGCAAACATGGTAAAGACTAGATATCAATAATTCCAAGATTTGCAAGCTCACTTCCAATTCCAAATCCAATTAGCGCAATACCTGTTCCAAGTCCTGCCATTTCTATTCCGCCTTTGATGATGTTTGTATTTGCCATCCTTGATTTTACAGCACCTACAACAAATGATGAGATTATGCTAATTCCAATTGCAATTAAAAGTGGAGACCAACCTTCGCCAAACAAAAATGGAATAATCGGCAACATCCCGCCAAGCAAAAATGAACCAAACATTCTAAATGCACTTTTTAGTGGATGTCCCGCAATCTCCAAGTTGAGGTTTAGCTCTTCGGTTAACATTGTTTTAAGCCAGACTTTTTTGTCTGATGTTATTTTGTTTACAATCATTTCAAGATCTTTACCTGCAAATCCCTTTTCTTTGTAAATGTCTTCAATTTCTTTTCGCTCAAGGTCTGGCTTGTTTTCAATCTCCCAGTTTTCCCTGTCAATTTCAGAGTTTAGCAGTTCACGTTGCGATTTTACAGCAAGATAGTTTTGTACTGCCATTGCCTTTGCACCAGTAAACATTCCAACTAGTGCTGCAAGGATTATAATGCCAGATTCCACATTGGCACCACCAACTCCTGCAGCTATGCCAAGCGATGTGTTTATGCCATCACCAAAACCAAACACAAAGTCCCTCATTGCGCTTGATTCTTTTAGGTGAGGTTCTACATGTCGTGGTTCTGCACTATCTTTCATAATAGTATGTTTTATCAGCTAAAAAATAAGTGATCTTATTCAAAAAACTTGTCGTAAATGATTTATATCATATTAAAATGAGAGAGTTAAAGTTGGCAGGCAAAAGGATTGTTCTTACTGCAGATCGCAGCCTTATGACAAATTATCGTGGAAATTTCCTTTATGGGTTTATTGCCTGCGGACCATACGAGCTTCTTCCTGAATGGGTCTTTGACAAGGTATTTTGTCCTGCAGTTGAGACTGATCCTAAAACAGGCGAGGCAAAAGTAGCTCAAGTTGGGCTAAGACGAGTTGAAAGCGCCTTATTTCAGGGATACAAAAGAGACGAGGTCTTTGTTGCAAATACTGATTATTTGGAAAAGTCAATTGGTCCTGACACCAAAGTTGTTGGGATAAATGTAATGGATCCATTGGGCATGGCACCTGTTACAACTACAATGTCTCCAGAAAAATTGTCTTATGTTGCAATGAAGTTTAAGCGAATGTGTGCCAAAGTAATTCAGCTAAAGAAAAAATATGATTTTCATGTTGTAGTAGGTGGCAACGGCGCATGGGAGCTTGCAAAATCAGATAGAATGAAGATTCATGGAATTGATACAGTTGTAGTAGGAGAAGCAGATGAGCTTGCACTTGATTTGTTTAATGATTTAGAAAAAGGCAATGCGCCAGAGTTGATGCATTGCTTTGTTAAAAACATACAAAACATTCCAATCATCCAAGGGCCTACTGTTAATTCACTAATTGAGGCAATGCGTGGGTGTGGAAGGGGATGCGACTTTTGCGATGTAAACAAGAGATCAAAAAAAGATCTACCACTTGAAAGGCTGCAGTATGAGGCAAAAATTAATCTTGATTACGGCTTTGATTCCATATGGCTTCATTCTGATGAGATGCTCCTTTATGGTTGTGACAACAAGGATTTTCAGCCAAACTATGATGCAATAATTGGATTATGGAAAGGACTCAAAGGGCTTGGTGCAAACTTTATTGGTACAACACATATGACATTTTCTGCAGTAGCTGCCGATCCAAAATTATTGCATGATATGTCTGAAGTAAATGACATGCACAAGACTGGTAGATGGCTTGCAACAAATCTTGGAATTGAAACTGTTGCACCAAGAATGGTCAAAAAACATCTTGGAGTAAAGGCAAAACCGTTTTCAACAGACGAGTGGGGATGGGTTGTTCGCGAAGGTGCAAGAATTCTAAATGAGAATCATTGGTTTCCTGCTGCTACTATTATCATTGGCTGGCCTGATGAGACACCTGATGAAACGCAATATACAATTGATATGATGACCGACTTTAGGGCTACAAACTTCCGCGGCCTTGTTGCACCTTTACTTTATCAGGACTTTTCTGAGAAAAACTCGATGCATTTTGGAAACCTAAATGAGGCACAGTTTACACTATTTTGGAAATGTTGGGAGAATAATTTGCAAGTAATTAATGATATAATTCCAATCATACTTCGCAACAAGACCTATGGACCACCAATGAAATTGGTGATGTACGGTATGATAAAGGCTGGAACATGGGCAATTATGAGATACTTGCGTGGTTTGTGCAAGGATCTTTTCAATGGAAGACTGCCAGAAGAAATTGTTGAAAAATATGCAAGAAGCAGATCTGTTACTGCACCACTATACACAAAATAGATTATAGATTTTTTAGTGCCTGATCAACAAGTGTATTTCTTTTTGGAGTCATTACAATAAAGTAAACCTTGTCTGCTCGCTCTATTGCATTCACCGTTTTGTAAGAGTTTGCGTTAATATCATACTCTAGAATTTTTCCATCAAGTTTTCCTTTTGTGTATATCAAAAGATAGACATCGCCAGTGGATGGGCTAAGTGGGATTATAGAGAAAACATATCCTTTGTACGAGTTTATTGGCATTGTATTTTTCATTGGTGGAATAACTGACGCCATGTACCTGAAAATATCTTCAACCGTATCAAACTCTTCATATTCTACATGCATTATTTTTCTAGAATTAGTTTGAATATAATAACGTAGAGGATTTTGGCTTAATTGAGTCACATAAATTAGTTTAAACTCAAAGCGGTTTGATTCCATTTTTGATTTGATACCGAATTAGGAACTCAAATAATAAGGATTTTATAGAAAAATTTGAAAATAATAAAAAGAAAAGTCAAGTAAAAAATTAGATGTTAAAAAATTTACTTTCTGTTCTTTATCTTGAACACTATCAATATTGGTGCAACAAAATACATTCCAATATTTAGTAGAATGATTCCAATTCCATATCCTAGCATCTCAGCTTCTGAGTCAATGTCAACATGTTGTAGTAATGACAATGATGATAGCAATGGAGTTATTGCAATCTTTACAGTTTCCTTAAACATTGGATTTTGTCTTTCTAGGTCAGCTACTGTGGGTGAGAACGAATAGTAGAATGCGTTAAATGCAGTCATAAATGATGTGCCAGATGCAGTTGAAAGTACTGTGTTATCTCTTATTTCTCGCAAGAACTGGACTTGTGGTGCAAGCTCAGAGCCAAATGTTGCTGTAGCAATAAGGCATCCACCACCTTCTTCTTCAGGGGCTTCTTCAGGAACACATTGTCCTTCTACTAAAACAGTACCTGTGCCACAGATTGGCTCTTCTACTGTTGGTTCCTTATCCATGCATTGACCATCAACTAGAATTTGGTTTTCACCACATACTGGCTCTTCTGTTGTTACTTTTGGTACACATACACCATTTTCTAATTTTTCATCAGGTCCACAAGTTATTGGTGGTGAAGGCTCTTTGTCAATACATGCTCCGTTTACCAATTCTTGATTTTCTCCACATGTCAAGGCCACACCGCCTGTAAACTGGAATGCCACTTCAGCAGGTTGAGAACCATACTTTACTTTAGCAGTATACTCGCCTGATAGCTTCCATAGCGGTCCTGCAGCTTTAAAGAGTGCCTCATATTCGCCTGTATCCTCATTAGGCGATACCTGTGCGATACTTACTATGGTACCAAGTGGGTCTAAGATAATTACTGTAACAGCTGTTTTGTCAGTTCTATCATAATCTTTTATTGCACCTCTAATTGTCACAGTATCACCACCTTCATACAGCGGCGATTCAGATTCGGCAGTCAATGGTGCAACGTTGTGACTTTCAGAAAATGCAATTCCGGCAATGCCAGTTGAGGATACTATTCCGATTAACATAACAATTGCTAGGTACCTCAGTATCTTCATTGCTTGCTACTATGCGCAATGCAGAGTATTTATATATTCTATGAAAGAAAAGTTGACTCGCTTATATTCGAATTAGACTATTTTTAGTGTCTTAATAAATATCGGCAATACTTTTCTTAAATTGTTGGATAATGTTTGTGCAGAGAACTAGAGTTCTGCAAATTTCTTTGATTGCAATACTTTCAGCTTTTGTAGTTGAGCTAGCTTTTGGCCTATACTCTAACAGCCTTGCCCTGATAACAGATGCCACCCATGCCCTCCTAGACAGTGTGGTAACAGTAGTTTTGCTTTTGGCAGCTAGATTAGCAATAAAACCACCAGATGCAGAACACACTTACGGTCATGGTAAGATAGAATCTCTTGGTGGTTTATTTGGTGGAATTGCAATTTTGCTTATTGCAATATTTTTTATTTATGAATCAATAGTTCGTATGCAAAGACCTCCACCAGCTGTTTTGCCCGGAGTACTTGCTTTGACTGCTGGGTTTTACACAATAGGTGTCGATATTTTTAGAATTTCACTTCTCAGAAAAACCATAGCAAAGATTGGTGGTGAAACACTCAAGGCTGACTTTTACCACGCATTCATGGATCTAGGCTCGACAATTATTGCGATAATTGGTATTGCACTAGTTACGATTGGGTTCTATTATGGCGACTTTATTGCAGCGCTGATTTTAGGTGTGCTGCTAGCATATCTTAGCCTAAAGCTAATCTACAAAACATCTTCTGATTTGACTGATATAATCTCGCCAGACTTGGTAAGCCAAGTAAGGACAATTGTTTCAAAAACAGATGATGTTGTAAGCACAGGAGCAATTCTTATGCGAAAATCAGGCGATACCATGTTTGCCGATATTACAATATCGCTTCGTGCCGATGTTAGCTTTGACAAGGCACATGAAATCAGCAGCAGAGTTGAAGGTAACATAAAAAATGCTATCCCAAATCTGGAAACTACAATTCATTTTGAGCCAAGCTGGGAGAATGTGCCACGTGACTCTAAAATACATGAGCTAGTCTCATCAATGAAAGATGTAAAGGGAGTTCACAATGTTAGCTCCTACTCATCTGAAGGAAAAATTTTTGGCAGTCTTCATGTAATGGTTGATAGAGAAATAAATCTAGAACAAGCTCACAAGATCTCAGAGCTTATAGAAGAAAATATTCAAAAAAATATACCAGAAATTGATCATGTTACAATTCATCTAGAGCCCTATGTTACGGTTCCACAAACTTTCAAAGTTGAAGAAAAAGAAACGGAAAAAATTGCAAAACTAATCAACGAGTATTCTGAAATAAAAAAAGTTGGGCGAATTGTTGCGCTTAATTTCAAAGATATATTAAAGATTGATGTTGATTGTTCTTTTGATAAGGACTTGTCAATTGAAAATGTACATGACCTAACATCACAACTTGAACAAAAAATAAAAAGTCATTTCAAAAATGCGATCATTACAATACATCCAGAACCACTTTAGATCAAAATGCTTGTAAGATACATTACTAGCATACCAACGGCTAGACCTGAAACAACTGCTGCACTCGATAGTTTTTTGTCGCCTTCATCCTGTAGCCATCTAATCAAAATTACAATTACCTGAAATATTGCGCCAGCTCCAATTGACAAAAAGATAATTGCGGTAAACGGCGAGTAAACAAAGCCGCCAACCCATGCACCAAAGATTGCAGGAGCACCTGCCAAAAGTCCTAGTACTGCAAGAAGCCTAATCATCGGCTTTCCTTTTGCAAGTGGCGATGCAATTGCAATTCCTTCGGTGGTATTATGAATTGCAAAGCCCACAATCAAAAATGTGCTTAGTGCTACTTGCCCAAGTCCGATTGCAGCTCCAATTGCCAAGCCCTCACCAAAGTTGTGAAGCCCAATTCCAATTGAAATCATCAAGGCAACTGCAACAGGTTTTGTCATGCGGCTAAGGCTGGCGTTTTGTACAAGCCTCTCGCCTGCATAGTATAATGCCAAAAATGAAAGCAAGACTACGGTTGCGACAAGCAACACTCCATTAAACGAGTTTGCTAGAGTCTCTTTTGATACCTCTAATGCCTCCTCTGTTGCATCAATTCCCAAAAACAGTAACAAACTGGCAGTTAGTGCCAAAAAGAAGTGGTACTTGCTTTTGCTTATTCGCTTTATGAATGGAAGCCAGAGCAGTCCAATCATGACTGGGATTATTCCTACATAGGTTCCAATTATCGCAAAAAATCCTGCAAGCTCAAGGCTTGGCTCAAGTGATGGAGCTGCGGCCTCTACTTCTTTTTCAAATCTAGTTCCATCATCCGTGGTAATGCCAATCAGATATGGTTCTGCGACATTCCACAAAAATGGGATTCGTACAACTGCAGTTTCAAATCGCTCCAAGTACTTGTCAGGCTCTATTGCAGCTGGCTGTATCCTGTCGTTTACATCTGCCATCACAACATCTACTGGAATACGGCCAGTATTTCGAATAGTTACAACAATTTCAGAATCCAAGAATTCTACTTTTTCAATTGTTATCTCAGGAAGCGAGACTCCAAGATCAATTAGATCAGAACCTGGACCAAAAATGTATGCTATCATTGCAACAAGAAATACAAATGGGATGACTCCGCTTGCTACAAGTTTTGCTTTTGATGTGTTTTTTACTTCCATATTTTTCACTCTACTTTGGCCTCAGAGTCTTTTACCAAAAAGATCCCAATCCACCCCTTTTCTGAAAATTCGACTTTGTGAGCATGAAACAGATACTTGCCAGTATAGTTGTACTTAAATTCCATAATTCCTCTTTCTGTTTGCGAAAGTGTAATCATATCAGTAAAGGTAGAGGGAACAGTATCGGTTCCTGTTGGATAATAGTAGTATAGGTTTCCATGTAGGTGAAGGTTGTTTATTGGATCGAACTCAACCATATTTACGACATAAACCCTGATGAGTTGATCTTTGTTGATTTGAATTGGATGGTGTTGATAATAAAATGGAATAGAGTTTGCCGCATAAAAGTTGTTTTCAGTATCAAAGTCTGTATCAAATCCATTTAGAACCATAACCATCTCATCAGCTGGTGACCTTCCTTCTTTTGGATCAACAATGTAAACGCCGTACAATCCGTGTGAAATGTGTTCCTCAAGTGGCATCATATGACAGTGATAGGGATGAACTCCTACAGGACCTGCTTCAAACTCGTAAGTAAATTGTCCTCCTGGTCCAACAGTCTCAAAAACTCCATCCATTTCTGCTGGATGAATTCCATGAAAATGCATAGTATGTGATTTTAAACCATTGTTAAAGAATTTCACCCTAACTACATCCCCTTCTGTGGCTCTAATAGTAGGACCAGGAACCGTTCCATTAAATGTCCAAACATTATAAAATACACCGGGAGAGATTTCCATTATTTTATCATCTTCAGCTATTATTGTAAATTCACGAAGAGTTCTTCCATCGTCAAGCTTTGAGATCCGTCCATAATTGAATTCTCTTAGATATTTTGCAGGATCAAACTCAACGGTTTGAGGTGTATATACAGGATCTAAAACATCGCCAGTTGTTTTGATAACTGCGCCAGAATGAGTAACAAAGGTCTTTTCTGTTTGTGCCTCAGTCATCCCAGGAAGCACAAAGTACAGCAAGGACACAGAAACTGTAGCTACTATTACAGTAAGCATCAACTTTGAATTGAATTTTATCATAACTTTGTATCTTAGAGCTATGAGAGGCTATATAATATTTAGCCTAGTCTAAATTTATTAGTATTGACTAATTTTATTAATCATACTAAAGTCTGTAAAGAAGTCAAAGATTCAATACCATTTTATCTAACAGCATGTCATGATGGCAATAATTGGTGGGTTAATAGCGGCAGGAATTGTTCTTTCGTTTTATGGCTCTCAAGTTATCACAGAAGGTCTTTCACAAAAAGATGAGATGGTAATGGCTGGCAACTCACTTGAGATTTACTCAGATATTGATGTGACTACAACAAACCTTGGTGTGTTTGTAGTCCAAGTGCAGAACTTTAAAGAAGGAGCTATTCATGTCAAGGTTTTTGATCCACTTGGTGCAGAGCTTGTTTCAACTACAGTTGATAGAGAGTCATTTGAGAAAAGATTTGATGTTACAACAGGTGGCACCTACAAGCTGCTAGTTGAAAATACAGGTCAAGACCAAACACAGATAATTGCAGTAATTGGACCAATGCCTGATCCTGGAAAACTTTCTTTTGGAATCACTGGCTTTTACGTTTTAATTTTAGGTTTAATTGGCATTGTAGGCGTAGGCATTTACGCGATACGAACCAGACGCAAAAAGGCTAGTTAAGATAGCTATCCATAGTTGTTAGGCCATCAATTGCTGTATCAAAATTACTGTTGTTTTCCATGACTTTTCCAAGTTTTTCCGCATCAGCAGTATAAACAATCTTCCCATCCTCATTTGTTTGCCTTACAAAACCATATTTTAGAAGATACGAAAGTTTGTTTTTTAGTACATCTTCAGAAATTTTTGATTTGCTAGCAAGGTATGAGGATTCCTTACTACCACTTTCAAGTTCTGCTAAAATCTCCGATATTTCTGGATCAAAAAGATATTCTATTATTTTGGAATTATCTGGTTTGTCTTCCAAGCGATTTTAGATGTTTTGCTTTGAGCTTAAAATCTTTCTTGTTTTTGCAAGATAGTCATGAACTAGAACTTTATCCATGTTTTCATGGTTTATGTGATATGTTTTCCCCTTAAGCTTTTGTTCTAGCTCTCTGATATAGTCTAAAAGTTCGTCCTCATCACTTACAACTATAGTATCAATCTCTATTCCGTCACGCTTGCATCGCTTTGCCTCAAATGCGGTTCTTTCGTTAATTTTTGGATCAACCTTTTTGTATCTGTAGCAAAGGTAGACTAACCGTCCCTTGTCAATATCAAGTTTCATGTTACGTTCCTTTTTTACTTTGGAGATTAATGTTTCCTCTGGCGAGTAAAAGTTAGAGTATGGCTTTTCTGAAATTATTTCATTTTTTTGAGAATCATTTTCAATAAAGCAGGCGCTGGGTTGGCCATCTGTTATCATAACTATTCTTTTGTTTTGGGCAGTATTTTTTTGAAGAATTTTTCTTGCAAGCATAAATGCTGCCTGATAGTTTGTGTAGTGCAAAAAGTTATCGTTTGCGTCATATGTTTTAAGAAACGGTATGTCAAATGGATTTATTTGCGATGCCATAGATGCAAATCCGATGACATAGATAGAGTCATTTGGAAAATACTTTTTGTTTAGAGCATAAAGACTCCATAATGCCTTTTTTGCAGCCTCGATTCTGCTTTTTCCACCTTTACCAAGAATTGACTTCATTGTTGAACTAAGATCTATGCAATACACTACTGCAACCCGTACGTCCTCAATTGTCTCAAATTTTTCAAGATCGTCAGTATCTATTGAAATAGGAAATGAAACCTTCTCAGTCTTTGAAATTCGCTGGACTGAATTCAAAATTGTATGAGGAACACTAAGAAACCTAATGTCATCACCTGGTTCAAATTTTTTTGTTGTATCTATTGTAACGTTTCCATCACCAAAAGAGTTTGTGTTGTGCGATCCAAATTCGTCTGAGCTGAGCTTCTTCATTACGTCATGAAGTATTTTGTTTCCTATCTCAAAAAATCCCTTGTTTGTTAGCCAGTTTTTTTCATCACGGAGATATCCCTTTGTCATCAAGTATTTTGTAATTGAAAATGACTCATCTTGTGATGGATCATCAGTGTCTTGGCCTTCTAGATTTTCATCAGAAGATGATTTTAGTGAATTTTGTATTATCTGCTCAAGATCTTCAAGCTCAGGCGTCTTTTCCCTGATTGTCTGCCTGTACAACGTTTCTAAAATTTGCTGTAGTTTTTGCTCTGAGATAGAATTTGCGTCTTTTGTCTTGCCTTGTTGTTGGTCTACAGCAAAATATACAAAGTTTTTTGCATTATGCAGCGACATATCCAGCTTCTTTTTTATCCAAGATCTTTGGCGTTGTCCAGCACAACCCTTCAAGAATGATTTCAGTTAATGCGCATCGAAGCTCATTTTCATCCTGTATACCAAGTGATTCTATGCTTATGTTATGTGGCTTGGCAACTTTTTCAAACTCGCCTTGTTTTTGTCGCATATGTTCTAGATTTACCTCAACAAGTTTCTTGAGATTTTTGAAATTTTCAAGTTGTGAGTTATATGAAACCTTACCGTTTAACCAGATCATTTTTTGTGATATTTCAAATGTGCTTTGCCCAAATTCTTGCTTAATTGATTCAAGTAGTGCAGAGTCAAGTTTTTCAAGAAACTTTAGACATATTTCTTTAATAGAATCATTAATTAGTTTAGAAAATACTTTTTCACGATTTTCTATAGTGTCATCTATTTCTGCAAGCTCAAATTTTGCGACTTGATTTAGGCAGTACATGTCAGATAGTCTTGGTGTTGGGATTAGTTTGTGAGAAAGCGCCCTTGTCCTTTGTGCTTCGCCAACTAGTAGCTCAAGTCCGTGAATTCCAAGTCTTACGCTGACGCCTCTTTCCTGATTTACTTGTGAAGTGTTTCTAGTTTTTTGTATTGTAGTTGCCAAAGCTTCAAGAACAGAAACAAGTACAAATGACTTTGAGATTTCTGCCTCTTGCAAAATAATTAGCATCTCATCTGTGATTGTTTTTGGATAGTGTGTGTGGATGTGGCTTTTTAGTCTGTCATAGAGTGGTTCGATGACTTTGCCAGAGTGTGTATAGTCAATTGGGTTTGCAGTTGCAAAAAATGTTGTCCTTGGCTCAAAAATTACAGGGTAAGATCCTGTTGTAAATCGACCCTCTTGCAGTACAGATAACAATGCTACCTGCTTTCTTGGATCAAGCACTGGAAGCTCATCAATGCAAAAGATTCCGTGCTTTGCCTGCATTAGCTGGCCTGGCGAGTATGATTCTATTTTGTACATCTCTACTCCTTTTTTTGCAACTTTTACTGCATCAATGTATCCAACCAAGTCCTTTACTGAAATATCTGGCGTTGCAAGAACGTACTTGAATCGTCTTTTACCTTCAATCCATTCTATCTTTGTGTCAAGTTTGTTATCGGAAATTTTTTCAATGCTTTCCGGACTAACGTAAAATTTTAGGCTGTGATTTTCATCTTTGTCTTCTAAAATAGACACAAGTTCTTTTTGTGGCATGTCCATTGGACAGTCATTTGTAATGCTATTTTTTATGATTGGAATTGGGGAGAGTAGAGTTTGTGCTATTGTCTCAACAATCTTTGTTTTTGCCTGCCCTATTTGTCCAATGAGAAATACATCATGCCCTGAGAGTATTGCTCTATCTAATGCAGGTATTACGTCGTTATCATATCCAATGATCTCAGGATATCTTGTTTGCTTCTTTTCCATTAGCGATATGAGATTTTGTCTGAGCTGCTCTTTTACAGCAACAAGCTTGTAGTTTATTGAAAGCAAATCACCAAGTGTCTTTATGTCATTATAGTCCTCAGGAACTCCTGACATTATTTCAGTATACTTTGGAGAAGAGTTGTAGCTTTGCTCAACTAGTTGTGAGAAACTTTGTTGCAATTTGATAAATTATGATTTGTTTGAATTTATAATAGTACCTTGCGCAAAAAGCAGAGAGGAGAATTTTTGAATTTTTCTTAGCATGGTTTTTATCGGGGGTGCTTTGATTTTTGCATACTTGAGCACACAAGAATACAGGCATATTGTAAGAATTGTCGGAAACGACATTCATGGAGACAGAAATATGCTAATTGGACTTACGCAGATAAGAGGAATAGGATATTCCTTTGCAAGCGCACTACTTGATTCTCTAAAAATTGATCCTCACGGCAACATAGGCTTTCTCTCTGATGATCAGGTAAAATCAATTGAAAATATAATTAAAAATCCAGAGTCTGCAAAATTTCCTTCTTGGTTTTTGAATAGACGAAAGGATCTTCCAACAGGAAAGGATATGCATCTGATTACATCTGATATCGAATTTTCGGTTAGAACTGATATTGAAAGAGAAAAGACAGCTAATAGCTGGCGTGGATTTCGCCATACCTTTGGATTAAAGGTCAGAGGACAAAGAACTCGTACCACAGGACGAAAGGGTGGTGCAGTAGGAGTCCAGAAGGGAGGAAAGGTTTTGCCAGCCGGAGCTGTAGTCCCAGGTGTAACAGCTGAAGGTACAGTACCAGCAGAAGGCGCTGCATCAGCTGCAGGAACAGCACCAGCTGCTGCAACGGATAAGAAAGGTGTATCGACTGATAAGAAAGGCGCTCCAACTGATAAGAAGACTGTCGCACCAGCTGATAAGAAGGATGCTGGCGCTGCAAAAAAAGAGATTCCTAAAAAGGATGCAGGAAAAAAATAGGTGATTAGATGGGAGATCCAAAGCATCCAAGAAAAAAATGGAGAAAGCCAAAACGTCCACTTAATTATGAGCTAAAGATGGAAGAGCTAAAGACACTTGGTACCTTTGGTCTTCGAACAAAGCGAGAGTTATGGAAGGCCCATACAGAACTATCAAGAGTAAGAAATCAAGCTCGTTCCTTGCTTGCCCTAAGACAAGAAATTAGAGAAAAAGAAGAACCCGTTCTGCTAAAAGCTCTGTCAAGGGTTGGATTGGTAAAAAGAGAGTCGACACTTGATGATGTCTTAAACCTGCAGGTTACTGATTTGTTGTCACGAAGATTGCAAACAATTGTCAGAAAGAAATTGAATTTTAAAACTCCATTCCAAGCTCGGCAGGCAGTTGTTCATGGACATATAATGATTGGTGATAGAATTGTTGATGTGCCTTCATACATAGTAAAAATCGAAGAAGAATCAAAAATTCGTCTTGTGCCTGGTTCATCATTTAACGAACTTTTGTCTGAAACTAAAGAACAACAAGATGTTGAGGGTTCAGCCGAACAATCATAAGTTAAGCTTATCTGTAAATATCATATAATTGGGTTCATACTGAGATGTGTTCAATAATAGGCTACTATGGCAATGGTGATGCCGCACCAATTCTAGTCAAGGGATTAAGACGAATGGAGTACCGAGGTTATGACAGTGTTGGTATTGCAACAAAGTCAAACAATCAGATTCTTGTAAAAAAAGGAGTTGGAAAGGTAGTTGAGGTAAACAATAGGTTTCAGCTTGACAAGCTTCCTGGAAATGTTGGCGTGGGTCACACAAGGTGGGCAACTCATGGAAAGGTAACCGATGCAAATGCCCACCCTCATCCAAGCAATTCAGGTAAAATTGCCATAGTTCACAATGGAATTATTGAAAATTTTAGTGAATTAAAGGCTGAGCTGCAAAAAGAAGGTTATACATTTCAAAGTGAGACAGACAGCGAAGTCATTGCAAATTTACTGCAGAAAAATTTTGATAATACATCAGACATTAAATCATCAATAATGGCTACTGCCTCTAGACTAAAGGGACATTATGCATTTGTAGCCATGTTTGAGAATGGCACCTTGGCTGCAGCTAGATATCATGAGCCATTGATTGTTGGTGTTGGTGAAGACGATTACTTTCTCTCAAGTGACGTTCTAGGATTTATAGAAAGAACAGATGATGCAATTTATCTTGATAACGGAAATTTTGTACTAATAGATCCATCAGGACTAAAGCTTTACAATTTTGAAGGAGAGCTGATCAAATATAACATTACAAAAGTCTCAAAAGAATTTGCCGATGCCTACAAGGGCGATTATGCTCATTACACATTAAAGGAGATCTCAGAGCAGCCAGACACTGTTTTGAAGGCAGGAGAAAACACTCAAGATGCAATAACACAGACTATTGATTTTATCAAACATGCAAAAACTGTATACATTACAGGTAGTGGAACAAGCTATAACGCGGCACTTGTAGCAAAGTACCTCATGTCAAAGTATGCAAAGATAAAGACAGAGCCAATAATCTCAAGTGAGCTACCTCATGATCCAGAGTCTATAGAGCAAAATTCTATATTGATTGCAATTTCACAAAGTGGTGAAAGTGCAGATGTTCTTGAGGCTGTAAGAATTGCAAAAAAATCGAATGCCAGAGTTCTATCTATTGTAAATTTATTGACGTCTTCACTTGTCCAAGAGTCCTCACTTGTAATTGGTATGAATTGTGGTCCAGAGATTGGTGTGGCTGCAACAAAGAGCTTTACATCACAGCTTGTAATATTGTACAAGATTGCCGATGGCCTCTGCAATGGCTGCCTCAAGCCAGATTTTGATAAAGCATCAAAGGCAATTTCTAAAATTTTATCAAATCATTCCAAGATCAAAAAAATTGCAAGGGAGCTAAAAGAGGTATCTGACATTTACATCTTGGGAAGGGGAATCAATTATCCAATTGCGTCAGAGGCCGCACTAAAACTAAAGGAGCTTACCTACATTCATGCAGAGGGAATACCTGGTGGCGAGCTAAAACACGGCCCACTTGCACTGATGGACTCAAACGTCTATGTTGTAATACTCAATCCCGATGATTCTACATACAATGATACGCTAACAAGTGCAAATGAGATCAAAGCAAGAGGTGCAAAAATAATTGGTATTTCAGATAAGAAAAGTGATATCTATGATCACTGGATTGAGATTCCAAAGGTTGATGAGTCCTTGTATCCATTAATTGAGATAGTTCCAATCCAGCTTTTGGCATATTATTGTGCCCTAGAAAAGGATGCAGATCCTGATTATCCAAGAAATCTGGCAAAATCAGTTACTGTCAGATAATTTTTCGATATTCTTTTTCAATTAAGTCTAAAAGAGTATGGGTGTCAATTCCAGTTTTTAGTATGGCTGAAATCATGCTTCCGCCAGCACCTGCTCCCTCCTTTACAAACCCATCAGAAAATGCCTTTAGTCCTGCAATTTTAGAGTGTTCAAGTTTTGGGTTTACAACGAGTATTGGGACATCAGCGATTTTCTTTATTGTATCAACAAAGTTTGTACTCTTGTCTTCGATTATGTATGAGGTTGTACCAATTGCAAGCTTGTCTTGGTTAAATCCAACCGAATTGCCAAATGCCAATACTGCTGCCATCTGAGTTCCACCTGCCAGCATGACATTTGTGATTTGTGATGCAGAGCTGATCATTCCCGCAACCAATGGAATCATTGGATCCCCAACATTCGATACAACCTCATAAGGATCATCAGAGCCAAGTCGCTTTAGTGCATCAAAGACGACCTTTTTTTTCAGCTCAGTTGGATTATGGGGCATGCTTGAACTTACCATTGCGTTTATTCCAAGCCCCTTTAAAACAGCCAATGCAGTAGTTGTCCCTCCTGGAATGCTCTCCCCAATTACCAAACAGTCCGTAAGTGATGCAAGTGTTCTTCCAATTATTCTTCCATAGTCTACTGCATGTAAAACAGATGAACGATCAAGTGCAGGTTCTAGTGAAATATTTTTCCCAAACTTTATTCCTGTTTCAATATAGGGGATTTGTGGGATTATTTTGCTTCCAGAGTTTATTACAATGTGCGGTATACTTGCTGCCTGTAATGCTGTCTTTGTGAGAAGTGCAGGAGTTGGCTTGCCGTCAGGTGTCATTGGAATTGCCTTTATGCACTTGCAAGATCCATAATGCAAAAATTCTGCATCTGCAGGTGGTGTAAACTTGATAAGATCCTTGTTTTCACCTGCTACCGTAATACCTGCTACCGTAATTCCTGGAATTTCACATGTTTCAGTGTATGATATGACAAAAGAAAATAAAAAATTCTTTTTTTGTGTGTCTTCAACAAAGTTTCCTCCTCTATCCAAATTACCAAGAATCTGAATATCTGCCACTAACTATCCTCCTAAAAGCTCAACAAACGCTTCTTCTGTTCTGGGCTGCATTACAAAGTTTGTCTCTTTTTCATGTCCAAGTCCATCTGGAAGATCAACTCGTCCACAATTTCCAACAAAGAGTGTATCACCTGTCAGTATCTTCCCATCGCCTACAAGACATATGCTATCCTTTGAGTGCCCAGGTGTATGAAATACAACGACCTCAGATTCTCCAAATCTTATCTTATCACCATCTTTTACAATAATATCGTGTTTGAGTGTAGATGCCTCATGTTGAATGATTTTTGCGCCAGTAGTGTTTGTCATTGCTTCGTTTCCAATGGTGTGATCAAAGTGATGATGTGTGTTAACGATATACTTTATCTTTAGATTGTTTCGTGTGATTAGTTGTTCAACTGCATCAAGATCCCAAGATGGGTCAACTAAAACTGCTTCGCCTGTTTTCTCATCTTCTAAAATGTAGGTAAAATTTTGCATGTTTCCTACCTGTAGCTGGTGAACCTTCATAGTACCCCAACTTCAGCTTCTGGCGGTATTCCAATCTTTTCAACAAAGATTTTGCCACACATGTCCTTTCTTTTTGGCATCCCAATCTTCATTTTATGAAATGTTACTGTAATGTCTGCCTTGACACAGATGTTTGCAGTATTTCCTGTATCAGGGTCAAGACCAGATGGCACATCTACAGCTAGCTTAAAGGCCTTTGATTTGTTAATAAATGAAATCGCAGATGCATACGGTTCTCGTATAGTTCCTGAAATTCCTGTTCCAAATATTCCATCAACTATAACATCTACATCAAAAGAGTATTGAGGTGTATCTCCTGTGATCAGCCTTACAGAACTCATCTTTTCTAAAAGTTGCCAATTCCATCTACTTTCCTCAGTTTTTATCTTGTCTTGACTTCCAAGTAAAACAAGGGTTACTGCTGCACCATATCCTGCCAAGTGTCTTGATATGACTAGTGCATCGCCACCATTGTTTCCTAGTCCTGCAAAAACAAGAACCTTTTTTGATGATACGTCACCTACTTTGTCAACAAGACGTCTAACTGCAGCTGCCCCTGCATTTTCCATCATAAATTTTCGCAAAAATCCCATTTGGTGCCCGTTTTCTTCGATTTGCATCATCTGTTTTACTGTTATTTCCACAACCTATTGACAAAAATTAACGTAAAATAAGAGCTTTGGAAAACGGCTTTATCTTGGTTTTTTGTGCCTACAAATATTGCTAAAAAATGTAAAAAGTTCACTTGATAAAATTGCAAAATCACTTGAAGAGTCACATCAGGCACGTGAATATCTAATCAAAAACACAAGAGACATTGTTATTTTGTGTAGCCAGTCGATAATTGCAGTCCACAAAGGAGATCTAAAATTGGCTAGAAAAAATGTACTCAATGCAAAAAAGTTGCTTGCAAAATACAAGAAAAGTGCAAATGGTGATCTTGTCCGTTACCTTGTTACCCCAGAACAAGAAATTGTTGAGGCAACATCACTAATTTCCATTGTAGAAGGAAAACCGATTCCATCTGTTGAATCAATTGAAGTCTCAAATGAATCATACATACTTGGTCTTTTGGATTGTATTGGAGAACTCAAGCGTCTAATTTATGATAAAATTAGGATTGGAAAAACATCTGAATCTGTACGCTTTTTTGAGATAATGGAAAACTTGTACTTGATTTTGTATCCGTTTGCAACCTATGACAAGATTGTAAAGGAGACACGAAAAAAGCTGGATGTCAACCGAATTCTTGTAGAGGAAACAAGATCTGCACTTACCGAAGAGATTAGACGAGCAAAGCTGATTGATGCAATAAACAAAATAAAATAATTTTTCAAAAACTATGCGGGCGATGGGATTTGAACCCACGAACTCCTGAGAGACTAGCCCCTCAAGCTAGCGCCTTTGGCCATGCTCGGCGACACCCGCAATGAATTTTCATGCAGGGTTTTTATAATCCTTGATTACATTTGCAAAACATGCTTGTACCAGTTAGATGTTTTACCTGTGGTAACCTAATTGCAGACAAGTTTGAAGATTACCAAAACAAAGTTCGTTCTGGTGAGGATGCTGCAAAGGTCCTAGATTCTTTAGGTGTTAAGAGGTACTGTTGCAGAAGAATGCTAATAACATCAGTTGAGACCATTCAGCAAGTTGTTCCATTCTATGAGGCAATAAGACGAAGGCATCTTGAAGTCCAAACTGAGCTAGAGTAATTTGCCAATTACAGCAGTTAAAGGACGATTAATTTACAACAGCAGAGGAAATAAAACAATAGAAATCGATGTCATTTCGGATAATCAATATCTTGGAAGAACATGTGCCCCTTCAGGTGCAAGTGTGGGAAAAAATGAAGCAACAAGTTTTCCAAATGGCAAGCCAGAAGAAAGCCTACAACAGCTAAATAACAACATAAAAAAGTTTATTGGACTTGATGCATCTGATCCTAAAACAATTCATGATGCAATTCGAATGATTGATTCTACACCAAACTATGCAAAAGTAGGCGGTGCATTTGCATTTGCGTTGTCAATTGCATCAATAGAATCAGCTGCAAGAACGATTGGCGAGCCCATATTCAAAATAATATCAAAGAAAAAAGATTGGAGTTTTCCTTATCCACTAGGTAATATTTTAGGAGGTGGAGCTCATGCAGGCCCTGGTACTCCAGATATTCAAGAGATTTTGGTTTGTGCAAATGGCGCAAAATCAATTCGTGAGGCCATTGAAACAAACCTAGCAGTACACAAAGAGCTTCGTGATGTTTTGGAAAAAGAAGATCCTAGCTTTACAAACGGCAGAGGAGATGAGGGCGCTTGGGCTCCAAAGCTTGACAACGATAAAGCACTAGAGCTTTCTGCAAACGCTATTGAGGATTTAGGTTATACGCTAGGAAAGGAGGTTTCTCTTGGCGTTGACTTTGCCTCATCAACCCAGTGGGATGAGAAAAAAAAACTCTATGTGTATGATAGAGTAGGATTTGAACATACACCAAAAAAACAGATAGAGTTTGCATCAAAGATTATAGAAAAATACAAGCTAATCTATGCAGAAGATGCGATTCATGAAGAAGCATTTGAGGACATGGCAGAGCTTACAGCAAAGTTTCCAAAAGTTTTGATAACAGGTGATGATCTGACTGTAACAAACAAGCAAATACTCAAAAAAGCAATCAAGCTAAAATCATGCAATGCTGCAATTTTAAAAGTAAATCAAGCTGGAAGCTTGTATGATGCATTAGAATTTGCAGATGAAGCAAACAATAACAACATCAGTCTAATTACGTCACATAGATCTGGCGAGTCAACCGACTCTCATATTTCGCATATTGGAATTGCAACAAATTCAAAAATGCTCAAAGTAGGAGTTGTTGGTGGAGAAAGGGTCTCAAAACTAAATGAACTCATCAGACTATCAGAGCATGATTTAATACGCGGTATGGCACAACTTTAAAAACACGAAAATGAGCCAGCAAAGCCAAACTGATGATATTAAGAAAAAAATCCTCTCAACAGGAATCAGAGTAGGAACTCAGGTAAAAACAAAGTTCATGCTGCCTTTTATCACAAAGGCAAGTCCTGAAGGACTTTACATGATTGATCTAGACTTTACGCTAGTAAGAATTCAAACTGCTGCAAAGTTCATCAATCGATTTGATATCGAAACGGTTTTGGTTTGCTCAGCTAGAGAATATGCCAATACTCCAATTGAAAAGTTCTGCGAATTGATAGGTGCAAAAATGAGACTAGGTAGATTCATGCCTGGAACTCTTACTAACCCATCTCTTCCTTTCTATACAGAACCACAGCTTGTTGTTATCTCGGACCCACAAGTTGATGCACAGGCAGTAATTGAGGCTACAAATGCAGGCATTCCTGTTGTTGGAATTTCCAATACAGATAATGTGACATCAAAGATAGATCTTGTAATTCCTGCAAACAATAGAGGGAGAAAGTCTCTTGCTACCATTTATTGGCTCTTGGCACGCGAAATTCTCATTGACGGCGGTAGGCTAAGAACCGATGAGCAGATGAAATACGAAATCGATGATTTTGAAACAAAGATAACGGAAGAGGAAATAGAATAATGCAGATAAGAACTCCGGCAGTTGCCGGCATGTTCTATCCTGGTGAAAAAAATGAACTTGATGCCTCGATTGATGAGTGTTTTTTACACAAGTATGGTCCAGGCAAAGAACCGCCATCCGATACAAAAGAGCAGATCTATGGAATTATTTGCCCACATGCAGGATACATGTATTCAGGTCCAATTGCAGCAAACTCGTACTATTTGATCTCATCATACATCCCAGAGCTTGTCATCATTTTAGGTCCAAATCACTGGGGCATTGGTTGCAATGTTGCTGCAATGAAAGATGGAATATGGCAAACTCCCTTAGGACAAGTAGAGGTAGACTCTGAAGCTGCAAAGGAACTTGCAAAAATTTGCGATATTGTTGAGCTAGATTTTTTTTCACATACAAAGGACCATAGCTTGGAGGTCCAGATCCCAATGTTGCAAAAAATTTATCCAAAGTTTAAGATCTTGCCAATAATTTTAGTTGACCAAAGTTATGAGATGGCAACACAGCTTGGTTCAGCTATTGCAAAAATTGCAAAAAGCAAAAAAACAATGATTGTAGGATCATCTGATTTCACACATTACGAGCCAAATGATTTTGCACATAAACAAGACGAGGCGTTAATTGAGCCGATTCTGAAATTGGATTTAAAAAAATTCTATGATGTTCTTGAACAAAAGAGAGTCAGCGCGTGTGGATATGGTGCCATGGCAACAACTATGGCAGCATGTAAGGATCTTGGAGCCACAAAGGGAAAGCTGCTAAAATATGCTACAAGTGGCGATGTTACAGGCGAAAAGAGTTCAGTTGTAGGCTATGCCTCCATTTGTTTTCTTTGAAGTCTATATCGTCTTCTCCCGCAAAGGCAATTCTATTTGGCGAGCACTTTGTAGTGTATGGTGTCAAGGCAATTCTTGCTGCAATAGACAAACGAATTACAGTTACAACAACAAAAACAGATGACGATAAAGTTACTATAAGATCAACTATAGCCAGATCAAGTATTCCTATTTCTACACAATATGAAAAAACAAAAGAGGTTTTTCGCCCCTTTTTTTATATCGCAAAAAAAACCATTCAAAAACATTCTTTCAAAGGCGGCTTGGATATTACAATTGATTCACATGTGCCTTCAGGTGTAGGTTTGGGATCTTCATCTGCTTGTTGTGTTGCAGCTTCCTCATCGATTATGGGTTTGTTTGGAAATAATTTTCCAGATGAAATATTGAAAATGGCAATCGACGCAGAACGAACTATCTTTAAAGAAACATCGGGTGCAGATTGTACCGTCTGTACATTTGGTGGATTAATCGAGTATGACAAAAAGAATGGTTACAAGAGACTTGATGTAAAACCAAAGTTCCATCTTGTTATCGCAAACTCAAAAATTTCCCATTCAACTGATGCAGTTGTTTCCAAAGTAAAAAAGTTCAAAGAAAAAAGTGATGTATTTTCAAATTTGTGTGCACAAGAATCAGAGCTTGTCGAAATGGCAATCAAGTCTCTAAAGGAAAATGAACTAGTATCTCTTGGTAAGCTCATGTCACAAAATCAAAATTATTTAGAACAGATTGGAGTTTCTAATGAAAAACTTGGTTCTATGATAAAACTTGCAAACAGTACATCTTTTGGATCAAAGATTACTGGGGCAGGTGATGGTGGGTGCATCATAGCACTAGCTGATGAGTCAAACCTCAATAAAACAATGGATGTGTTTTCAAACAAAAACTACGAGTGTTTTTCAGTCAAAATTGATACAACTGGATTACAGCACAAGATCGAATCCTAAATCAGATACATTTTAACTGTTCAATTATTTGAAAACAAACATGATATTAATCAAGCTTGGAGGCTCGATTATTACAAATAAAGGAAAACCCCTTACTGTGAGAAAATCTACAATAGACAAAATTGCAAAAACCCTCAGAAAACTAAATGAACCTTTTGTAGTTGTGCATGGTGGAGGCTCATTTGGGCACTATTGGTCTGTAAAGTACAATATGCACACAAGGCCTGCAAGATATAACCAGCATGGTGTAGCAATAGTCAAAAATTCAATGGTTTCATTAAACAAGATAATTCTTGACTCTTTTTTAAAAAACAGACTAAACCCATACTGTCTTCCGCCAGCGGATTTTATGAGTGGAAATATGCCAATCATCAAAAAAGTAAAAGAAATTGAAAATATTGCAAAATCGAATCTTGTTCCAGTTACTTTTGGTGATGCATTGTGGTATGGTAAAAAAAAGTCATATATCTTATCAGGCGATAAAATTATGACAATTCTTGCAAAGACTCTTAGACCAAGGCTGTCAATTTTTGTTTTAAATGTAGATGGAGTATTTTCTGATCTTAAAACAAGGAATCTAATCTATGAGATGAAAAACCAAAAGCCTCAAGTTTCAAAAATAGATATGGATGTTACAGGTGGAATGAGACGCAAGATTGAAGAGGCAATAAGGATCTCAAGGCTTGGCCTTG
>JACOWO010000192.1 GCA_016176745.1 Nitrosopumilales archaeon | reverse complement strand
TTACAGGCGAAATTTACCAAAAGCCTCCACAGCGTTCATCTGTTCTTCGAAGAACCAGAACCAGAACAATATATGAGCTTGAGATGCTAGAACAAAAAGAAAGACTGGTTCTTTTACGTGTATTATGTGAGGCAGGCACATACATTAGAAAACTATGCTATGACATTGGCGAAATATTGGGTCAGGGGGCTACAATGATCGAATTGCGTAGAACTAGGGTTCACCAGTTTAATGACAAAAATCTTGTTACTATGCATAACCTAGCAGACGCTTTTGCATTATGGGAAGAAAACAAAGACGATTCAAAACTTTTGAGGTTACTACTACCAATCGAACATGCACTAAGTGAAATAAAATCTGTTGTCATACGCGACTCTGCTGTTGACGCTTTATGTCATGGGGCACAACTTGCAATCCCTGGAATTTTGGCAATATCGCAGAATCTTAAGAAAGGTGATCTAGTTGCAATTTACACTCAAAAAGGTGAAGTTGTCGCACTTGCAGAAACACTACTTACAGAATCTGAAATCCAAGAGAACACAAAAGGATATGCGTTTCAAACCAAACGAATCATTATGGCACCAAACACATATCCAAAAAATTGGCACTCAAAACAACCTAAGAAATAGTATAATCAAAGGTTTATAGAAATGATTCCAAGAGGCGTAATAATCGGAATAACAGTTGGAGTTGTCGCAGCTGTCATATTTGGAATATTTGCACTAACCATAAACAGCCAAAGACAGCAACTAGTATTTGTTGAAGGTCACTCACTTTCAATTATAACAGAAAAAATGGATTTTAGTTTGGGCGAAAATATACAAATTAAAATAATCAATACAGGCACAACATTACTTGTCTTTTCTGATGCTTCATATGGATTGCAAATTGTTGGTTTGGATGGAAGAATACTTTACTCTCCAATCGCAGCTCAAGTAATATCAACACTTGAGCCAAAAGAGGAAAGAACTTTTGTTTGGGATCAAATAAAAAATGATGGAGAACAAGTAATAGAAGGAAGATACAAAATAGTTTCTACTGCAAATTATGACGAAGGAAAAACCATCAAAAAATCAATCACTGTTAACATTCTCAAATGATTGGAAATTACAAAAAATAACGTATTATATAATCAGATTTTCCGAATTAAAATTGGCGAAATTATGCCGGGATCGCCTAGCCTGGTAGGGCGCGCGCCTGGAAATTAATACAAACCATAAAGCGCGTACTCGCAAGGGTTCGAGAGTTCAAATCTCTCTCCCGGCGCCTGAATTTTTCTGATAACTTGCAAATTTTTTTTCATAAATCTAAACAAAAATTCTAGACTATGATCAAGTCCACAAATTAGTATAACCTATTTTAAAAGATCTTGATTTAGAAAATATTTTCATAGCAAAACATCATAAGATATTTAACCATTGAGAAACAAATTATTCAAGCATGGTAGAAGAGAGTAAAGCGACTATTACTTACACTCATTTTCTTAAAGAAGATCTTATGATTTTCCGTGTAGCTCCAAATGATGGTATAATGCCAGAATACGAATCAGGTCAATTCCTTACATTTGGTATTCCTGTAGTATCTGAAAATTACAAGCTTGTTCGCAGAGCATATTCAATTGCCTCACATCCTGAAAACAGAAAGTATTTTGAATTTGTAGTTAGGTGGGTTCGAAAACCTTTGCCTGGTCGTGTTACAACCCAGTTATTCTATGCAAGTGAAGGAGATCAGGTATATTTGGGAAAACCAACTGGAAATGCATTAACAATCAATCAAAAGCTGCCAGATGGACGCAAAGATGAACGAAGAATTGTCTGCATTGCAGGTGGTACTGGCATTGCACCTTTTGTAAGCTTTGCACGACATCTTAACGTGGTAGGCGATAAAAGAGAGATTGTTGTTTTACACGGCTCAAGTTATGTAGACGAATTAAGTTACAAAGGACTCTTTACTGCTTTAGAAGAAGAAAGTCTTGACAGAGGAAAAGACAAGTGGAATTTTAGATATAGGGCTAGTATAAGCAGACCAGAAGAATGGTTTAACAGATCTTGGAAAGGCCAGGCAGGCAGAGTTGAAAGTTTCCTAAAATCAAGTAACGGAGAAATGTCGCCTTTAGAAAAACTTGTTGGAGAAAAAATTACAAAAGAGAATACGATATTCTACATTTGTGGCTGGCAGGGAACAAT
>JACOWO010000153.1 GCA_016176745.1 Nitrosopumilales archaeon | reverse complement strand
CTGGTACCTTTTATGTATATGAAGATGAAAAGATAGCAAAACAGCAAGTCAGTCCAGTAATTTTTGAGCGATTAGAAAAAGGAAAGAAAAAAGATGCTGCAGTTGAAGAAAAATCACAAGAACAGAAAACAGAGACTGTGGCAGAAGAAAAAACTGGGCAGAAAGAAGTAAAAACTGAACAAGTGGAGAAAAAAGAATAATTGGTTGGAAAAAAGGGTTCAAGTCCTACTGTTAACAAATACTACAAAATAGATGGAGATAAAGTAACACGAGTTCGTAAAATCTGTTCCCGTTGTGGAAAGGGAGTTTTTATGTCTCAGCACAAAGATAGACATACTTGTGGCAAATGTGGTTTAACAGAGTTTATACAAAAATAAATTTATTTTGTATATCTAGTACAGTTTCTTTTTTTTAATCATCGAGCTTTTTTCTTCTAGTTTCTTTAGTTTTTCTAACAGACTTGAATCTATCTTTATTTTTGCAAGTGATTCAGCTGAAACTTTGATAATGTTTGAGTCAAGTGTAATATTTGTTGTTGGAAGTTTTTTTTCAATCCAAAACTTTATTGTTTTATCTTCTAATTTGAAATCTCTAAAACCAGATGGAAACTTTTTTGTAATGTGTGACAGTAATGTTTTATCATTAAAAACAGCCTTTGGTTCAAAAAGTCTTGTAGAATCTGCATATACATTTTCAAACAGATTTCCAGAAACTTCATCTGAGAGGATCGCCATTTTTGATGCTCTTCGTATAAGCTCTAGATAATGAAGAAACTCATGAGCTAAAATTGCATGTATTGTTCCTTTCAATCCATAGGCTATTAGCGGTGCGGTTAGCTGTATAACAATTTGCAAGTGATCATTTATGATAATTGGGATGGTTCGTGCAAAGAGTATCCCATAATCGTAAGAATTTGAAGAGGTAATTACTGTTGATGGTTCAACGTAAGCAATTGGATAATTGATTCCTGATGCTTTTTGTATTCTGTTTATGCCAGATACTACAGTTGGAAACCGTTTCTCAATTAGTGAAATTACTTTTTCTGGCAAAGTGCCATTTTGCCTTGCTTCCTTTATTTTTAAAAGTGGATTCAACGATTCAAATCAAAAAGTGCGTATAAAAAGTGCTTTGGCAATATGTTTTATGGTTAAATTATTGAGAAAATTTGACATGAAGATTTGTGATTTTATTTAAACCAGTTTTACCTCATGAAAATCAAATTCTTTACAACTACATTTTGTGCCAATCAAGTCAGTCAAGTTTGGAAATACATCGGTTCCTTCAACAAATCTTTTGATTGGCAGACCTCCATCTGCTGTCATAGATAGAGAAAACGAAGTCGAAGAGAGCACGTCATATTTTACAGAATAAATTAATTTCTCGTTTCGTTTGTTTTTGTCATAAACCGCAATAGTATTTTTTATGAGAGTTCCAATGGGTTTCTGAATTTTTGTTTTAAATGGAAATGATGTTTTTGGGTTTTGTTTTATTAGATGAAGATTGTGTATTACCACCTTGTCTTGAGTTATTTTTTTTGCAAGTTTTATGTTTCTTTTTTTTGGATTTATTACCTTTACAAAAAAAGGTCTTCCTTTGTTTAATACAAGACTTGTTTTATCCTCGCCACCAATCCATGTTACCTTGATTTGGTCTGCACCAAACTTATCAAATACAACTTTAGCAATTTTTCCTTCCACGCTATCAAATGTACATATCCCATGGTTTTTGCATGTACGACACCCCTTTCCTTCACAGTTAGAACAGGGTTTCTCCTTTTGTGGTATACCACGTTCTGTTTTTGTATATTTGCCAAAAAGAAACAATGGTTTTGACTTTACTTGACATGAATCGGTTTTGAGATCAATTGTGATTGTGATTTCAGGATTAAGGTAATCAATTTTGCTTTTTGTTTTCTTTGAAAAAATTTTTGCTATTTGATTTGTAAAATCTGTCTTTACGCTGTCTATGCCACGTAGTTGAAACTTTGATCTAATTTCATCGTCATTATCAACAATTGATGGTTTTAGAATAGCACCTACAAGAAATGTTGAAAATTCGTATTCTGATGATAGCTCAAGCAGTTTGTCAACAAAGTAATTAGTCTTCAAAAGAAAATTTTTGCATACAAAGCATTTGTTAGATTCATTTTTTTTCAATAGACGATAAATTTTTTTTCCAAGTTGTTCGTATGATAAGACTCCAAGTTTTTTTGCAAACAGTCTTCCTGTGCATGCAGTACAGAGGGAATATTCATCTAAGATTTTTTTTGCAACAGAAAGTGTTTGAGTGAATTTTTTTGTGAGATGGAGTTTTTGTAGACTAGGCGATGTGGCTAGTAATTTTGTTTGCAAAATTCTATCCTAGTCCCATTCGGCGTAAAAATCCCTGCATCTGTCTTCCCTTTGATGCTTTCATCATACTCTTTGAGTTTTTGTAGTTTTTTAGTAGCTCTTTTACCTCATGTTCTGGCCATCCAGCACCCCTTGCAATTCTTTTAATTCTTGACGCGTTTAGCAAGTCAGGATCTGCTTTTTCCTCTTTTGTCATGCTTTGTATGAGGTATCGCCATTTTTGCACTCTGTCTTCCATTTGTTCTAGCTGATCTTCTTTTACCATTCCTGACAGTCCCGGCATGGTCTCAAGAAATCCCTTTAGTGAACCAACCTTTGTTACTTCCTCAAGCTGATAGTAAAAATCATCCATGTTCATCTTGCCACTTGACATACGTTTAAGACGAACCTCGTCTGCTTCACTCTCAAGTCTTTTTGCCAAGTCTAAAAGCGCTTGAACATCACCCATACCCAAAAGACGGCCAACAAATCTTGTTGGAGAGAATTTTTCTAAATCATCAATACGTTCTCCTGTTCCCACATACATTATCTGTGCACCTGTTGCAGCAGAAGCAGCTAATGCACCTCCCCCTTTTGCTGAGCTATCAAGTTTTGTTACTATTATTCCTCCAACTTGAACCGTTTTGTGAAATGCCTCAGCCTGTGAATAACATTGCTGACCAATGGTGCCGTCAATTACAAGCAATGTCAAGTCAGGTTCGGCAGCTTTGCTTATCTGCTTCATCTCATCAAGCAGATCTTTTTCTTCTTTATGTCGTCCGGCAGTATCAATAAGAACAATGTCAATGCCAGAAGCTGTAAAGTGTTTAAGGCCATTTTTTACAACTGATGGCGAATCCTTGTTATTTTCTTCACCATAAACTTCGATGTTTGCTTTCTCACACATTGTTTTTAGCTGAACTAGCGCGCCTGGCCTGAAGGTATCTGCACCAACTGCTCCCACCTTATATCCCTGTTTTGAGAGAAACTTGGCAAGTTTTGCAGTAATTGTTGTTTTTCCGCTTCCTTGAATCCCAAGCATCAATACCTTGTTTAATTTTCCAGGCTTGAATGAAAATTCAGTCTCATTGCCAAGAAGCTTTGATAACTCATCGTAGAGAATTTTTACAATGTGGTCTTTACGTGAAAGACCTGGAGGCGGAGTTTCATTAAGGGATCTATTGTAGCAAGGCGCGTTGAACATCACGTGCTAGCTCTTTGATTAATTCCTCATCAATACCAGAAGAGCTCACTAGCTTTTTTATTGCTGCTCTGAGATTATTTTTTAGGCCATCAAGCATTGTGAGCTAATTCTGCCTCCAGTATTTCAAACCTTCCTCTGTATCCATCCCATACTTTGTTAGATTTTTTGATTTTAATTGGATTTGAAAACAACGGACAGTCAGTTACCAATGTTTCTGCCTCTCCTCCTTCAAAGCTTAGATTAAATCCATATTTTTCTGATAACACTTCAAGTTTTTTTAGATCATCCTGTGTGATTTCTTTGCCAAGCCAAGACTCATCAAGGCCATCTGCACTTACACTAATTATTATAAAATGAAAGTTTTCCTTGAGAAGATTTTGCATGTGTTCTTTTTGGTTTTTTTTCCATAGTGGCGAAACAAGTTTCACATTCAGGTTTTCACAAATACTTGCAAATCGCTTCCTTTGAAATTCACTTAATATTCCACCGTGTAGTATTCCTTCAATTCCAAAGTTTTCTTTTGCCTTGTAAAGTATTTCTTGTAGTGTACTGACTTCTGAATTTGGATTTGTAGAATCTGCATCTATTGATAGTTGTGGTATTCCCATTGCCTGTGCTTGTAACTTGGTCAAACGAATGTTTGGAAAATGCAACAGCTCACTTTCATAAGATATTGGAAATACTGTTACCACACAGCTAATTTGGTGTCCTTCCTTTTTTGCTCTGTATATGGAGTAAGTACTATCCTTACCACCAGAAAATAATGCTGCTAGTTTCATGATGATGAGGAATTCTAGATGTAATTTTAAGTGTCAATAACAAAATTGTATGGGAAAAGCACCGGATGCTTCAATTCTCATAATCTTCATCAAAAATCAGATGGCTTTTCCAAATCATCATCAGCATCCAAACTAAGACTTGATTCTCATTATTTTAGTTCTATCCATTACTTTCCAATATTCAACATCTTGGCCTTGTTGAATTTTGCCTTTGAGTTCATCTTCAATCATGTTCATATCCAAGGTCTCAAAGGTTTCTGAATCCATTACCTGAATGGCAGAGTCTGTTATTGATATTATCTGACCCATTCTTTTGTCTATTAATGGCACATGTACTTGCATACTAACAGGACCTACGTGTGGTCGTTTTTGGTCATCAAATATACCAACACCCACAATCCTTGCTTTTGCAGCCCCATGTTTTCCAGGCTTGCTTGTATCATATTCTACTATACGACAAGGCTCGCCAGAAGGTTGATCTGATACAGGTAAAAGTATGTAAGAACCAATCTTCAGTGATCCTAGCTCAGATGGTTTGCTCATGGAAAAACAGATTTGTGGTTGATATTTAACTTTTTTATTTTAATTTTTCAAGAACTGAAAGACTAACAAGATTGGTTAGTGTGATCCCTTTTCTACAAATATGACGACGCGTTTCTTCGCAATATTTGTTAACACTTTGATGACTTTTATCACTTGCAACCTCTAACACTACAATACTGTCTCTATATGGGAAGGTAAACTTTGGTTCTTTGTTTGAGCAAAGATCCATTGTGCCTATTCCAGCCC
>JACOWO010000150.1 GCA_016176745.1 Nitrosopumilales archaeon | reverse complement strand
TTCTACTGGAAATGAATAGCCTCCTGTTTCTATTGTAAAGACCTGTTTTAGTCCAGTTCTATCTGAGAGCTGACCATATGCAGCTGGTATTACTAGTAATGAAAAAACTATCACAAAAAATGTGAATGATTTCAATTTAAGCTGGAATTAGTCGCTTTCGTAATTCTTTATCTTTTGAGATTCTTGCATGAGAGGGATCTGCTAGAATAACCTCAAACCAGTAATGCATTCCATCTTTGTACAAAAAGTATGAGCCAAGTAATTTCAGGTTTGGATATCTTTGTAAAACGCGATGTTCTGCAACCTCTTTCATACTAACGTCTGCCTTTATTCGAACTACACCAAGATGTTTTGGCCTTCGTCCTGCTACTGGACGTTGTTTTCTCATTCCTCCAGTACCAACGCGCATTCTAATTACAACTATTCCTTGTTTTGCCTTGTAGCCTAGTCGTCTTGCTCTTTGAATTCGAGTTGGCTTGGAAATTCGAGTTATGGCAGTTTGCTTTCTCCAAATAGTAGCGCGGTCTCTTAGCTGTTGAGTGTTATCTTTTACCATTTGAAGCCATAGCTTATCTTGACTACTAAGCATAGGGCATCTTTTAAAAATCCCCTTAATATGTTAAATTGTCTTTTGGATTTAGTTGTTAAAACTTTCTAATGGTATAGGCTTCAATAAAATGGATCTTCTTTGGTTTTCTCTGCTTGGTTCCCCATTCAATCCACGTATTGTAATAAAGTAAACAAAAGATAAGGAGCAGGTTTGCACTGCCATGCAAATTAAAGTGAGCTTGCTGCAGATGGATTTCTTCTACCAGCTCGTCCAATCAACCAAAGAATTATCATTACAATAAATGCAATACCAAATCCAATAATTGCAGGTATGACAAGTTGAGATGTGTTTGATCCGCCCAAGCTAACTTCCTCAGTTGCAGGTTCTTTTTCATCTAATACACAAGCACCATCTTCAAAGTGAGTTCCAGGACCGCATTTGCTAGTTTCTTCTTCCATGGTTGGTGTTTCCTCCATAGGTGTTTCTTCTTCTGGCATTGTTTCTTCTGGAATCTCTTCTTCAGTTGGTACCTCTTCTTCTGGTATCACTTCTGGTTCTTCAACTAACGGCTCTTCTGTGGTTGCTGCACCAATAATTCCTTCAAGCAAGTGTGTACCAATAACTTCAACCTCTTCGGTACCACTTAGAAGTTCCATTACCAAAGTTCTTGTTTGTTCTGTCTTTCCTTTTTCTGCAAATGAAATGTCTTCACCATCTGCTAAAACTATGAACGGTTCATCCGAACCATCAAATGTAGAATCAAAATATGCACGATCAAATGTAAGTTCTAGCAACCCTGGCGCCGTTACCTCAACTTCCAATAGTAGGGATAGAAAATCATAGTCGCCCATAATGTCATTTATTTTTACCCCATTAGTTTCATAGACAATATTATATGTAGTTCCGCTAACATCAACAGGAATTGTTCCAGATTCTGCATAAGCAAAAACTGGCGCAAGCACTAGCAGCAATGCTGCTGAAAGTATCTTTTTTGCTATCAAACCCTATATCACGCCTCTTAGAATCTGTATTATCTTTTCTGCTATAATATTTGCAGCTAGTGACTGAGCTTCTTTTGTCTGGGCGCCAATATGTGGTGTGCAAATTACGTTAGGCAGGGTTGCCAGTTTGTTACCTATGGCAGGTTCTGTTTCAAATACATCTAATGCTGCACCACCAAGGTTTCCTTTTTTTAGTGCATCATAGAGTGCTTCTTCGTCTATTACTCCACCCCTTGAAGTATTGATTATTTTTGCAGTCTTTTTCATTGTAGCCAATTTTTCTGCGTTGATTAAATGATAAGTTGAGTCAAGCAATGGAACATGCAATGACACATAGTCTGAGCTTGAAAGTAATGTACCAAGATCTGCTTTCATCAGTCCAACCTCTTTTGAAAAGGTCTCATCAATTGGAATAACATCGTATCCGATAAGATTCATGTTTAGTCCTTTAGCTAATCTGCCAAGTCTTTTTCCAATATTTCCTAGCCCGACAATACCAAGATATTTTCCCTTGAGCTCAGTTCCCACCAACTCTTTTTTGAGCCACTTGCCATTTCGTATCTCCCTGTCTGCAAATGGAATCTGTCGTGCAAGTGCAAGCATCAGTCCTAGTACAAGCTCAGCTACTGCAGTCATTGCGCCCTCTACTGCATTAATTACTCGAATGTTTCTTGCCTTTGCTGCAGATTCATCAATGTTATCAAGACCAACACCAACACGTGCAATTATTTTGCATTTTGTTGCATTATCAATTAGTTCCTTTGTAAGCTTTGTTCTGCCTCGTACAATTATTATATCATAATTTGAAATTTTTTCTTTTATCTGATCTGGAGTTATTTGTGGTTCATAGCTAACCTTCAAACCATTTTCTTGTAAAACCTTGTTTAAAACAGGATCAACTTCATCACAAATCAAGACGGTTTCATTAAAACCCATGCAAGCTTGCCTCTATTCACTGAATATATTCATTATGAGAAAAATGAAAATAAAAATGAGAAAAAAAGGAAATTAAATTCCTAGTTCTGCTGCTATTTCGGCTGCACGTGCGTCAGTATACAATCCATGCAAGTTAACCTTTGGATGAGCAATGCTGTTCATGCCCATTGGAGGTACTGCATCACTTGGGTTTCCAAGTAAGTATGCATATGATGCTACAGGAGGATCTACTGCCAGTTTTTCATTTAGTCCAAATGGATCACCTACAACAAAGATTGTTGCTGCACCAGAGAAGATTGCTGCATAGTCGTGATTTACTGCGACGTATACGCCTGGCTCATCAAAGACCACATCTGCAATCATGTTCTGTGAACCACCAAGTAACCATGTTTCGGTACCGTTCTGTGAACCACCAAGTAACCATGTTTCGGTACCTTGTGCTTGTACTCTGTTTGCTTGTGTAACACGGTCAATGATTTCACCTACAATGTGCCAAAAGACTGGCTCATTGCCTTGATTCTCGATGAAGAATCTTACATGTTGGCCTTGTTCAATGAAAAGTAACTGAGACTGATATTGTTTCAAGTCTGCAGAATTCCATGGCTGTGCAACAAAGATATTCTTGTTTTTGTCACCAAGAACCAATTCATTGTGTACCTCGTTTGGAACATAACCAAATGCAAATCCGTTAACAACGGTTTGTGTTTGGTGGTGTTGCATCATTGCACTCATGTCATAGTTTCCATCCTCAGTCAAATACAACTGATTGTACTGTAACGTGAACTCTAACGCGTCAGGTTGGTAGAATTGTCTTTCTACTACTACTTGGCCACCATCAACTTTGGTCTTTTCAACCATCAGTTTCTTGTATCCATCAATTGGATCAACGATGGTAATACCATACATTCCGGAAAGTACGTGCTGATCCATTGCAGCTACGTTA
>JACOWO010000149.1 GCA_016176745.1 Nitrosopumilales archaeon | reverse complement strand
GTTTGATAGGGTTAGGTTCTGTATTTTACGAAAGTTTTCTTGATTTGCTGTACTTTTTTTTATAAAATTTGCAGTTCCTTCCGGTGTAGAATATCCTTGAATCATGGAAAGAGTTGAGAAGGACGCGATTTATTTGTAGAGATGATTAGATATGGCGATTATGTATATGATCTTAGAATTTTCTAAATAAAGTTAGAAAATTATCGAATTAATAGTATCGATCAGTTTTATGATCGCATTTTTTGTTAATTTAATTTGTGTTTTTGTAAAAAAATTACTGTAAAAAATTCCATTAATAACGTAAAAAGTCGTGACTTGTACCATATAATGCGTATGAAATTCCACTTTCAAAAACAATGGCAACATCAAGAGCTAAACGAAGTGCAGCAGCTAAGAAAGCTGCACGTACTCGAAAGAGAAATGCAGCTGCAAAAGCAGCAGCAAGAAGAGCTTCTGCAGCAAGAGGAAGACGTCGAGCAGCTGCACGAAAAGCCGCAAGAAGCCGAAAACGAAGTGGCGGCAAGAAAAGATCATCTAAAGGGAGACGACGATAGTCGTTTCTTAATTCTTTTTTCTGAAATCAATAAATTTTAAAATTATTTTATTGTTGTAACTTGTATACACTGCTAAAAATAAAACCTAGTACAAAAAGTAATCCAGTTAATCTACTATACAGAAGTGTAGAATTCATTATTGGTAACAATTTCGTGAGGTCATCAAAGCTATGTCTCAAGTTTTTTCCACATTTAATTAAAATTGGCAATGTTAGAAATACAATTAAGCAAAATGTTGGAAAAATATCAAATGCAACACCAATCCCAATCACAGCATAACATATTATTGGAAATACCCAGTAAACATTAGAGGCTCTTTTCTTGCCAAGAAGGATTACCAAAGTTCGTCGTCCTTTTGCTTTATCTGCATCATGATCAGGAAATGAAGTAATAAAAAGAACAAGTGATGATAAAACTCCAACCGCAATACCGCCCATAATAGAAGGAGCCGTTATTTGCGATGACTGAATAAAGTAGGTGCCAAGAACAATCACTGTGCCTTTAACTGCTACAAAAAATTCTGCCAGACCTAAATCCACAATTTTAGTAGAGTAAAAGTAGATAGATAATACAGCAAATGCAAGAAGAATGGCAATTATTACTCCATATATAATGACAAAATAACTTCCAATCAGAGACCCAATTACGAGAAATAAAACCCCAGCCTTGTATACTTGTGATGGTTTCAATAACCCTTCAGGAAGCACTCCTGTTCCACCACTTAGATTTGTACGTTGTGTTTGTAAATCAATTCCTCGTTTATAGTCCCAATAATCATTGAGTAGATCAACACTGGCATGAAGTACAAGCACCCCTCCAAATGTCAAGAGCGCGTGTAAGAAATCAATTTGGTTTGTTTGCCACCAATTAATTGCAAGCCCAACAGAAACCGCAATAACAGATGATAAAAGAAATCTAATTCTAATTACTCGAAGCCAAGCTGATAACATTATACTAGTGACTCGTTACTTACACTGATTGGTTTTCTACCGTTGAACCCAGAATCTTTTTCATGCCAGAATTTTATTTCGGTTTCGCCATATTTCCAACACAACCATACCTCATCATCAAAACGTTGTGAAGGAAAATCAAGTAAGCCATCATCTATGCTTTTAATGACAACTCCAATATTTTCTAGGTCTTCGATATCTTGGTAAAGTTTTGTAACAGAAGAGTTTAGATTTTGTTTTAATATCACATAATTTTCAAATGTACCTGGCGTAACAAGTGATGCTTCAAGTTCTTGTTCAATTTTTATTACTTCATCTTTTTGTTTGAGAATTTTTTTGAATTTTTCAATTACTGTTGGCAGTATGTTATTTGCACTGGCTATTGTAAAATATGTAAACATATGCTAGTACAAAAATTCTGGTTAATTAAAAGTATTATTGCTTGAATGCATCTTTATAGACGTTATAGTTTCATTAAATTCATGAGTCTTGATGAACAACTAGAGCAACTAATTGAACAAACAATTCAAGGAGCAACTGCAACTATTCCAGCACATCTTGAGGAAATTGAACAAAATAAGGAAGTTCTCAAAGTAAATGATCCCAAAGAATTTGTTTATGGCCTAATCATGGGAATGGGATTAGGCATGGCAAGTGCGTTGATGACTACAATTACTAACAAAATACCAACTGTTGAAGACCAGATCAAGGTAAGAGACATGATATAC
>JACOWO010000148.1 GCA_016176745.1 Nitrosopumilales archaeon | reverse complement strand
AATGTTGTAAACAAATGAATCGTAATTATCCAATATCAAAAATTTCATTTTGCTGCCTCCTTTAATGCAGCTAACATGGCTTCTGCTTTGTGTTCTGTTTCTTTAATTTCATTTTCAGCAATGGAATCAGTCACAATTCCTGCTCCGGCTTGAACAAAGCCTTTCTTGCCATCAAAAAATATGCTTCGTATAGCAATTGCAAAATCACAGCAGCCATTAAACGAAAAATAGCCAACTGCACCAGCATATGGCCCTCTTGATTCTGGCTCTAGCTCATCAATTATCTCCATGGCGCGAACCTTTGGTGCACCTGATACAGTTCCTGCTGGAAAAACTGCCTTGAAAGCATCAAACATGTTGAATTTTTCATCTAATTCTCCTACAACATGGGTTACCATGTGTTGCACATGGCTAAATCGCTTGATTTCCATTAACTTCTTTACATGCACAGAGCCAAATTTGCAGACGCGGCCAATATCGTTTCTTCCAAGATCTACAAGCATTGTATGTTCAGCAATTTCTTTTTCGTCATGAAGTAGTTCTTGTTTTAGCTGTTCATTTTTTGATTCATCATCTGTTATTTTTCTCGTACCTGCAATTGGAAATGTTTCTACAATATTTCCTGTAACTCTTATTAGCATCTCAGGACTTGAACCAATAATTATTCTATTTTTCATTTTCATATGATAAAGGTAAGGAGAGGGATTTAGGGCTCGTAACATCTTGTACACTTTGAGATGATCTCCTGATGCTTCAAAGCTAAATCGTCTTGATAATACTCCTTGGAATATGTCGCCATCATAGATGTATTTCTTTGTCTTGTTGACTATATTTGCAAAATTCTTGTCATCTAGATTTACCTTAATGTCTGAGATTTTAAATTGTTCAAACGATGTATCTGAAATCTTGATTTCATCAACTCTGTTTTTATCATAATAAAAGTAGAGCGATTTTTTTTCTTTGTTATCATACAAGATACCGTCAGTGTATATCCCAAACTCCATTAATGGCTCATCAACTCTATGAGACTGAGGAATTTTTTCCCATAATCTTATTGCATCATAATTTATTACCCCAACGGCACCGCCAAGATAGCGGTAAGACTGTTCTGAAATTTTTCCCATCTTTTGCTTTAGAACTTTTAATGGGTCATCGGTTTGAATTGTTTCTATTTTGCCATCTTTTGATTCAGCCGTAACTTTATCATGATAGCCCTTTATGACAATGGATGGATCAAATCCAATGAGCGAAGTCTCGGCAAGTTCTTCTGGTCCAGTTAATGATTCAAAGAGAAATGAATGCGAGTAATTTCGAGAAATTTTGTTATATATCTCAAATTGGGTTCCAGTTACCTCTAGGGGTATTACTTTAGGATTTGATATTCCAAATGGGGCCACCCATCCCGAACAGGGATTCTGAACCATATTTAAAATTTTGAAACTAGTGTTAAAAAGACGCTTTACACACAAATTAATTATCTATTACGGTAAGGTACGGTACCTTTATAAGTAATAGATGCGATCTATAGTCATGAGTAAACAGATTACAGTGAGAAAAAGACAGCGACTGCATAATGAGTTGAATTTTGGCACTAAAAAGCCACAATTGAAAACAACGGCTTTGCTGACAAACTGTAATGTGTGTGGAAAAGGGCTTGAGGATGGTTTTAGCTTAACTGCAAAAACCACTTGTTCTGGAACGTTATTTTTCTGTGACTCTCATTATCCTAGATCAGTTATTGTGTCAAAAAATTAGTGGCTAGACAGGTTTTGTAATGGCACCTTGTGCTGCAGATCCTACCAGTGATGCATATTTTGCCAAGAGTCCACTAGTATAGTTTGGTTTTGGCTGAGTCCATTGCTTTCTACGATTGGCAAGTTCTTCATCTGATACCATTAAATCCACAGTATTTTTTTCTACATCAATTCTTATCTCGTCATTATTTTTTACAAGTGCAATATTTCCACCAACAAAGGCCTCAGGAGCAACATGCCCAATCATTAATCCTCTTGTTGCACCAGAAAAGCGTCCATCTGTAACCAGTGCTACCTTGTTTCCCAATCCTTGTCCTACAAGTGCTGCAGTTACAGCTAACATCTCACGCATACCTGGACCCCCCTTTGGCCCCTCGTAACGAATTACAATAACATCGCCTTCATCAATTTCGCCTTTTGCGACAGCATCAAATGCGTATTCTTCTCTATCAAACACTTTGGCTTTTCCAGTAAATTTAGACATC
>JACOWO010000147.1 GCA_016176745.1 Nitrosopumilales archaeon | reverse complement strand
ATCTGCTGCATCCATTTTGTTAATTACTACAATCATTTGACCTACGCCAAGTGTTTTTAACAAAAATGCGTGCTCTCTTGCCTGTCCACCTGGTGCAATTGCAGTATCTGTTTCACCTTCTTTTGCAGACAAAACTAAAACTGCGCAATCTGCCTCTGAGGCACCAGTAATCATGTTTTTGATAAAGTCACGGTGTCCAGGTGCATCAATTAATGTGAAAAAGTATTTTGAACTTTCAAACTTTTGAAAAGCAAGATCAATTGTAATACCCCTTTCTCGTTCATCTTTTATGTTATCCATTACCCATGCGTACTTGAATGTATCACCTTTTCCTGTTTTTTCTGACTCGGCTGCATGTTGGGCGATGGTTCTTTCATCAATTAGGCCCAAGTCCATCAGAAAGTGACCCATGGTTGTTGACTTGCCGTTGTCTATGTGACCCGTTACAATCAAGTTTAGGTGGGGTTTATCTGCCATATCGAACTCCTTATGGAAGGGGTTTTATTACCATTTCGATTTTTTTGAAAAATTATCAAGCTTTTTTCAATTTTTTATGATCTAAAAAATTCCAAAAAGTTACATATACATAAATCAAAGAAGTCCTTGAAAAAACCATGAAAGTTACTGTTTCTGTTATCAAGGCCGATGTTGGGGGAATTGGGGGTCACACAAGACCAAGTGATGAGTTGTTAAACGCCGTAAAAAAAACTGTGAAAAACGCAGGAAACTTGTTGATTGATTCGTATATTGGATATTGTGGTGACGATGTTCACATTGTTATGACTCATACTAAAGGAGTCGATAACAAGGAGATACATCAGCTTGCTTGGAATGCGTTTTCTGAGGGAACCAAAGTTGCAAAAAATGAAGGATTGTATGGAGCAGGACAGGATCTTCTAAAGGATTCTTTTTCTGGAAATGTAAAGGGCATGGGTCCTGGAGTTGCAGAGCTGGAATTTGAAGAAAGACCAAATGAAGCATTTACTGTCTTTGCTGCAGACAAAACCGAACCAGGTGCTTTCAATTATCCATTCTATAGGTTATTTGTTGATGCACTAAGTAACACAGGATTGATTGTAAACCAGTCACTTGCAAAAGGTGTAAAGTTCAATGTAATGGATGTTGAAAAAGGAGAGATCGCAGAACTGACTTTATGGGAAGACAAGCCAGTTTTAGAAGCTGCATTGATGTACCCTGGCCGTTATGTTGTGTCTTCGATTTATACAAAAGATAATGAGCCAATAGTATCAGCATCAACAGATAGACTGCACAATATAGCAGGAACTTATGTCGGAAAAGACGATCCAATATGCATTATAAGAACTCAGAAAAGATTTCCAGCTACTGAAGAAGCAGGCAGTGCTTTTAACAACCCACACTACGTGTCAGGTAACACTCGAGGAAGTCATCACATGCCACTGATGCCTGTCAAGCTAAATTCTGCGGCATCAATTGATTATTGCATTCCAATTGTTGAGGCACTTGTCTTTAGCATGCATAATGGAAAACTTGTTGGTCCATTTGATGGGTTTTCAACACCAGACTGGGATTATGTAAGAGAAATTGCAACAAAAAGAGCATTGGTAATGAGGAGCCAAGGCTTTATTCATCCAGCAACACTTGTTCCAGCAGAACTAGAATATGCAGAAGGCTACAATGCCATAATCGACATTCTAAAAGGCAAGATGAAGCCACTTGATTCAAAGCAAAATCAGGAAAAGAAAAAAGGATCGTACGAAGATCCCGATTAGAATAAGAATTATCAGAAAAAATACAGCGTTGTGTTTATTGTAATCAGCAATAAAGTTAAATGAAAACGCTTTCTAGTATTAGTAAGATGCGCGGCTTTGATGCATTGTGTAAGGTAAAGGCGCTTTGGATAACCGGCGTGGCCATAGTATCTGTATCTCATTTCATAACGGTCTTGTTTGGTCAAACAATTCCAAATGTAGTTTGGTCATTTTTCAAAGAAGCCACAGGATCATTTATTGTTGCAGCCGTATTTCTTTTTGCAATCATGTGGTTTTTAAAAGCACGCCCACACAATAAACCAAAAAAGTACAATGTGATAAGCTATGATATTTTTGGAAAGGAATCAGTAATCGATGGTTTGAGGATGGAGTTTAAGAATCACGATGTGGCGTGGAGCTTTATGAAGCAATACAAGACGCTGTATCCATTGTACAACTTTGCGCTAGTATCTGACCTTCCACATTCAAATCGAAAAACCATATTTAGATACATCTAAGATATTATAGTGACTCAAACTTT
>JACOWO010000002.1 GCA_016176745.1 Nitrosopumilales archaeon | reverse complement strand
TATTCTTGCCGAAAAACTTGGGTTTAGAGATGAAGAAATTATGTTTTCTTCAAATGAAACTCATTTCCGTGAATTTCAAAAAGCAAAACAGTTGGGGGCAATTATAAATTTGGATGATATTTCACTCTTGTCATATTTAGAAAAACATGCAGGTTTACCGGAGATACTTTGTTTTCGTTATAACCCTGGGCCGCTACGGGAGGGAAATAGATTTATTGGTAATCCCAAAGAGGCAAAATTTGGTATGACAAAAAAACAATTATTTGATGGGTGTAAAACTGCCCGAGATAAAGGTGTCAAGCGTTTTGGATTGCATACTATGGTTGTCTCAAACGAGCTAGATGTAAATGCTCATGTTGAAACTGCGGCAATGCTTTTTGATTTAGTAGTCGAATTGTCAAAAAAACTCGGTATTAAATTTGAGTTTGTAAATTTAGGTGGCGGCATTGGTATTCCGTATAAACCGGAGCAAAAATCGGTTGACTATATTTTTTTGTCAAAGGAAATCAAGAAACTATATGGAAAGAAAATTGTTGAGAATAAACTTAATCCACTACGAATTCTCATGGAGAATGGGAGGCTTATTATTGGTCCGTATGGATATTTAGTTACAACAGTTCTTCACAAAAAGGAAATTTATAAAAATTATGTAGGCGTTGATGCATGCATGGCCAATCTTATGCGTACTGGTATGTATGGCGCATATCATCACGAGACAATTCTTGGAAAAGAAAACAAACCGAAAAATTATACCTATGATGTTGTGGCTTCGCTTTGCGAAAACAATGATAAATTTGCCATTGACAGAAAACTGCCAAAAGTTGAGATTGGTGATATTTTGGTTATTCACGATACCGGCGCGCATGGATACTCTATGGGTTTTCAATATAACGGTAAACTTAGGTCAGCAGAGCTTTTGCTAAAGTCAGATGGATCAATAAAGAAAATTCGCCGCGCAGAAACAATAGATGATTATTTTGCCACATTAGACTTTAAAGGACTATAATAATACTATGTTTTGGGCAGATGCTGTTGCGCAGGAATTAAAAAAAAGGAAGTTGCCGCTTGAATGGGTAGACGACATGAAAACTCCAAGCGGGAAAATTCATGTTGAGGGGAATGTCGAGAGTTATGCCGACTTAGGGAGATTGATTTTAGGACTTGGAACAAGTAGCGAACCAATAGTAAAAGACTGGCATGGACAAGAGTTTGAACAACCAGTATCTAGACTAAAAGAGTACATAGAGATAATCAGACTTGTGTTATCAGGAAAGAAAGTCGATTTTAACGGAAAATTCTTTTCATTGAAAAATTTTTCGCTTTTAATTACGCCTCCAAGAAAACATATTCCAATTTATCTTGCAGCAATTAATCAAAAAATGATAGAATTAACATGGCAAACAGCTGATGGGGTAATTTTCTATCTGAGACCGATATCAGAATTAAAAGAAATAGTTGAAAAAATGCAGAAAAAAAGACGAATCGATGTAACATGCCAGATCATAACATGTATGTCTGATGATTCAGAAAAGGCCAAGATTCGTGCAAAAAAAACACTTGCATTCTATATCTCAGTAGGGAAAATCTATAGGGATTTTTTATCAAAAAATGGGTTTCAGAAAGAAACCGCAAATATTTTTGATGAATATAAGAAATCTGGATTAGAGTCAAATCATGAATTTGTTTCAGACTCTATGCTAAATCAGCTTACAATTTGTGGCACCCCAAGTGAATGCGTAAAACAATTACAGAAATTTCGACAGACAGGTATTGATCTGCCCATAATTCAGTTTAATCCCATAGGTGACGTATCAGAATCATTTAAGTTACTTGTTTCAACGTTAAGTGGTGCAAATTGAATAAGGTAGCAGTAGTAGGTTACGGCAATACAAAATTTTCAAATGAGGACAAATCAATAGAGTCATTACTTACTTCTGCTACAAAATCGCTTTTTGATAACACAAAAAACATTGAGCAAGACGATATTGACGTGGTACTTGTTTCTACAAATGACAATACAAAATATTTATCTGCCATACTTTCTGAGCTGACAGGAATTTCACCAAAAATTGCACACACGGTAGAAAACCTGTGTAGTTCTGGAACAAACAGCATTGTTTCAGCATATTCGTATATTGTATCAGGACTTGCAGATATTGCCTTGGTTGTAGGGGCTGACAGATATGATTGCCCTGGCCAGATTTTGAAATGGGATGTCTCACGAGGAGAATTTATGCATCCAGTTTTTTGGGCATCGGTTTTTACCAAAGCTCACAAAAGGGAATTTAAAACTACACAAGAAGATTTGGCTGCAGTTTCAGCGAAAAATCACACAAATGCAAAATTTAATCCTCATGCTTACTCTAACAAAACCTACTCAATAGATGATGTATTACAATCAAAATTTGTAACTGATGATTTGCATCTTCTAGATTGTTCTAGGCCTTGTAGTGGTGCATCAGCAGTCTTGCTTGCCTCTGAAAATGTTGCAAAAAAATTTGAGCAGCCAATATGGATAAAAGGAATCGGTCAAAAAACAACTTCAGCTAGTCTTGCAAAAAATAAAGATTTGACAACAATGACATCAACCAAAATTGCAGCCAAACAAGCGTTTGATATGGCTAAAATTCAAGTAAATGACATAGATGTGACAGAACTCCATGATGCATTTACTATATGCGAGATAATGGCACTTGAAGACATTGGTTTTGTAAAAAAAGGCGATGGAGCATCTTACGTTAGGAATCTGTACGATACGCAAGATAATAAAATCAATCCTCGTGGTGGGTTAATAGGATCAGGTCATCCACTTGGTGCAACAGGAGTTGCACAGGTAATTGAGATAACTCAACAGCTACAAAACAAAGCTGAAAAAAGACAAATTAAAAATGCTAACGTGGGTTTGGTTCATAACATGTCTGCAGCTGCAACGTCATCGACCGTACTTTTGTTCCAATCATGACTATGTTTGAAAATGAGCTGAAAAAAGGAAATTTCGTAATAAGTGACTGTAGTAGTTGTAAAACAATAGTCTGGCCGCCAAGTGATTATTGTAATAATTGTCTGGCTCATGTAACATGGCGAAAAATCGATCCTGTTGGTAAGTTAATAGAATTTTCAAAAAAAGAAGAAATGATTTTTGGGATAGTTGAATTGGAAGGAAAAATACGCTTAATTGGAACATTGAAAATCAATTCATCAGATATTAGCGAAGGTCAATGTGTAAAGCTACATAGTTGCAGCTATGATAATGGTCCTCAATTTACATTTGTACCATGTAATGGGTCTTATTGATTAATTAGTACTGTTTTTCGTGGTTCTTCATGATTTTCTTTGATGTGTACTGCCAAGTTGATCGGGTCATTGCCAAATTCTTTTCCACAGAAACAGCAACTAAAGTCATCTTTCCATGACATGCAATATTTTCTACAACCTAGTCATAAATTAATACTATGTTTTGTAAAAATTAATAACAAATGATGAATTGGTGTTGATAGTATTACCAGCTTGTTCTATATTCACATGATGCAATAAAATTGAAAATTGAACAGTTTAATTGAAAAAAAACTTGCTAATGACCTTGATTCAACCGTACAAAAGTACAAAAAAACGTCAAAATCAAAGTCAATAAAGGCCAAAAGGACAGCGAAAATTAGGCGTCAGCGTGGATATAATTGGGAAGATACTCTTGTTAAGAGATTTAACACAGTAAAAAATTGGAAAGCCTTCCGATTGGGCTCTCCAAGCGTGGCATTGCCAGATATTTTAGCAGTAAATAGCAAATCAAGCTCATTGTTTACAATTGAAGCAAAATCAGGTACAGGGACTACACTTCAAGTACCATTTGACCAGATTAGCAGATGCTTAAGATGGACAGAGACATTCGAATTGTATGAAACAAGAAAAGTGATTTTGGCCATCAAATTTCTTTCAAAGAAACGAATTGGGGTAGGACAATACGAAAGCAGGGAACTAAGAGAATTCTACAAGGTCTGGAATCCAACATATGAAATCATGGATTGTGTGTGTACATATGATGGCAAAACTTATGGAATAAAGGAAGGAAAACAAGTAACTCTGAATCTAGAAGAGTTTCAGATGCCTTTTAAAACCAAACACCGAATCGTTATTTAATAACAAAGTCAAACTTAGATAATGAGCTTTGAAGATTTTGTAGATGAGCGGATGCTTGTAAGCCATGATATTTTTGGCAAAAAAGAGATGAAAATAAAGGTTTTAGAAGTTTCTGATGAACACTCCCCTGTACACTGGAAGTTTGGTGACAGAGTCAAGATAATTAAAATTTTGGTGACAGTAAAGCATCTTGACACACAACAGGTAGAAGAAGCTGAGTTTGACATAGATAAAATTGAAAAAGAATTGATTGAAAAGCGACACTATACATCAACAAACAGATGGGTTCCTGCAAATGATATAAAAAATGGCTATGTTGTAAATTCACGCCACACATCATTGATCAGTGATGCTGTGGCATTAGACTATATCGTATTTTAATAACAGATCATCACGTTTTTATCTTTTTTTAATCTGAGCAAGAAAACCTATAAGGATCCATAATTGAAGGCTGAGTTATGATAACAAAGGAGATAGTTGTCAATGGCACAAAATTTCGCCTCACTATTACTGATCAAATAGCTAGTCAGGTCAATAATTTAAAATCACTTTACAATACAGCATATGAAGATCCAGAAAGTTTTGATCAGGTAAGTGCCGAAATTTCAAGCACAATTAATGAAATTGCAAGTTCTGTAGAACCACAAGCGTCAGATAGTGATCTTGATGGCTTGATCCAAGAAATAATCAAAGTTGTAGATGACAAAGCAGCCGAAGTAGAAAAAGAGCTCCAAAACAAAAACACAAAGCCAGAAAAGAAACCTGCAAAAATTGCAAGCAAAAAAGCAAAATCTAGAAAATAATTTTTGAGTATCCTGTTAGACAAAAAATACGCAGTTTTAGTTATATCCAGCCAACGCTATATAGTAGTATGAAGACTCATTGCGAATGTGGGATTTGTGGCCATTTTACAGAAGACGAATGTATAAAAAATGAGTGCAAATGTTGCAGTAATTTTCATATCAGATCTGGCCCTAAAACCAGCTCAAATGATTCAGATTAGAAAATAGTTTTAATTTGTATGATGACAAGAGCAATGCTTTGACCAGTGGTTAAAACATCCAAGCAATTTATGATCTTTGCAACCACATATTACACATTTTTTCATGTATTATATTCACAGCTTCTCCATTAAAGATTCTATTTTTTCAATCAATTTTTCATCATTAAAAGAGTCAATTATGGTTTGCCTAAGATTTTGTAACCTATGTGGGTCATCAGAATATAATTTTGACATGGTGTCTATTTCTCTAAAAAAGTCATAATTCTTAACATACGCGTCAGATGCGAACAATAATTCAACATAATCATTTGAGTTATTATCAACAGAGTTCAATTTGTTGATTATTACTTGCAATAATCCCTTGATTTTTGCTAGTTCTTTTTTTATTATTTCAAGATCTCCTGTCTTGTCCTCTAATCTAGTTAGTAATTGATATGATCCAAAAATTTGCTTTAAGAGCCCTTTAAGATAATTATCAAAATTCACCATTATCGAGTTGATAGTACATACCAATCTAAAAGTTTGAGCATAATAAATCAGGCACACAGTCTTTTTTATTTTAAATTTAAATTAGTACATTAATTCCTATCTGCATTGCAAGATAATGCTTACCTAAAATGCATAGATCCACATTGCGGTTTAGAATATGACATATCCAGTACTAGAATTGAATGTGATAAAGGCCATCTTTTGGATGTAAAATACAAAAAAATCCCTTCACGTATATTAAAAGAATTATTCTACAACAGACGAAATCCACAAAATAATATTTTTAATGAAAGTGGAGTTTGGCGGTTTCGTGAGTTGTTAAACTTTTGTCAAATAGATACAGGAAATACTGAAGAATGTTCAAAATATTTAGTATCATTGGATGGAGCGGAAGGAAGACAATCAAAACCATATCACATGTCAAAGGTTGCAAATTTTGTTGAATCTAAAAGCGAAAATCTATGGCTACAGCCAGAAGGATACAATCCAAGCGGTTCATTCAAGGATAATGGTATGGCTGCAGCTATCACTCATGCAAAATTGGTAAATGCAAAAAAAATTGTGTGTGCATCAACAGGAAATACATCAGCATCTGCAGGAATGTATGCTGCAAATGAAGATATTGAATGTGATGTGTATATTCCATCTGGACAAGTTGCACCCGGCAAGCTTAGTCAAGCATATCAGTTTGGTACGCAAATAATTCAAGTTGATGGGAATTTTGATGATGCCCTAGCAAAATCACTTCAAGATGCAAAAAAATATGATGGATACACAGTAAATTCTGTAAACCCATTTAGAATAGAAGGACAAAAAACTATACCATACAGAGCATTAGAACAACTTGGCTGGGAAGCTCCTGACTGGATAGTTTACCCAGGAGGCGCACTTGGAAACACGTCAAGCTGCGGCAAGTGTTTGATGGAGCTATACGACTGGAATTGGATAAAAAAAATTCCACGCATTGCAGTTGTAAATGCAGAAGGCGCAAATACCTTGTTTGAGTTATACAATGGCAAATTTGAAGAATCAGAGCTTCGATGGAACAAAGGTAAACCTAATGTTGAATTAATTGCAAAGTACTACAAATATCTTGATAAAAATGGAATTAAACCAAAGACAAAAGCTACTGCAATACAAATTGGCAGACCTGCCAATATCCTAAAAGGGTTAAGGGCATTGGAATTTACAAATGGTGTTGTTGTTGAAGTATCTGACTCTGAGATGTTAGACGGAATGTCAATTGTTGGCCTAAACGGGTTTGATTGTGAAATGGCTTCAGGTGCTGTTCCAGCTGGCATAAAGAAGATGATAAAAGACGAAGTAATCAAAAAAGACGATGTTGTGGTTGGGATATTAACAGGTAGACAAAAAGATCCAATGTTGCCTGTTGATTATCATAACAATCCTCAAAATCGATTTGCAATACCACCACGTGGCAAAAAATAATTCAATTACAATTAGGTCATACTAGATCATTACTGCTAATTCTTTCGTGCAAAATGATCTTCTAATGCCTTTTTCTTTTCTTTTATATGAAAAAGATCTTCAGTGTGCTTGAATGCCTCACCATATTCTCTTTGAAAAAGCATAGCCTGCATCAACATATGATTTTCAGGAATGACTATTCCAGTTTGATCATCAGAATACATTATCTTTACAGTATCTCCAATCGATTCAGTCATGTTTGCATGAATGTGAATCATGTTTGTATCTTTGAAGCTAAAATTCATCGTGTTTGCAAAGTCACGAACTTCTTTTGTTCCTTTTGCAGTCCAGAGAATGGCAACACCATTTTCATTTTTAAAAATTTGCAAGATCTCTGATGGTTTTGGTGCAGAATCTTTGAACCTGATATCCATGATATGCAGATGCATTTGTCTTGTTGGAACTTTGATTGCACGAAGAAACAACGGGATGTCTTTTCCCATGTAACTTTTTACATCATCACCATGATGAGGATTTTCTTTCCATTCAATTGTATCTACAACTTCTTTATCAGTTTGTTCAAGGTCTGCCCATCTTCTTATCAATATAACATCAAATCTGATTATTCTGTTTCCAAATTTTTCACGAAGAGGTTGTAATATTCTTCCAATTCCTGTTACGTTACAGCTTCCTTGCATTACATGTTTTTTGCCAAATGCTTGCGGGTAATTTGCTCTTGAATTAAAAAGTAAATCAGATACTGCGTTTTCACCATAAACTGTCTCCCCTCCTTGATATATTGCCATCAATTTTTTTGGGTCATACAGATTTTTTTTATTTTGATATCCATATCCACCAGGTGATGCATCAAATACTAGATCACAATCATCAAGTGCAGTTTCTATTGTTCCTGCAATTTTATATTCTTTGAACACATCGAGTTTTTTTTGCGGCACATAAACATCAAAGCCTTTTGATGTGGCAGTGTTTACTTCTTGATCAGGAGAATACTTGCCTATTCCGATTACTTTGATATCAGGATCATCTTTTATGAACTGTGCAATTCTACTGCCAATTGAGCCATACCCGTTAACAAATACTTTCTTCAATATTTTCATCAAAGAGATTCCATTTATTTAGATTACAGCTAAAAAGAACTAAATGTAGCCCACAGTGAAAAATTTTGTGAATATTCATGGTCCATCACTTGGAATCGGTGTAGCTATTACTGTAGCAGCAATATTTGGAGCATATTTTGCCTTAAATAATCTAAATCAAGAAAAACCCTTGGTTCTTGAAGACGTACCGGAAATTGAACAGAGCCTAGAGCCGCAAAAGCTAAAAAAAGAAGTGTTTACAACAAACGCTTCGCCGTATTTAGGTGATGAAAATGCGCCAATAACCATGGTTGAGTTTGGCGATTATCAGTGCTTTTTTTGTAATCGATATTTTCATGAAACAGAACATGATGTGTTAAAAAATTATGTAGAGACAGGCAAGGTCAAAATTTTGTTTAAAGATTTTACAATTATAGGTCCTGATTCAATAAATGCAGCACATGCTACACATTGTGCAAATGAGGAAGGAAAGTTCTGGGAATATCATAATATATTATACAACAACTGGACTGGAGAAAATAATGGATGGGCATCTTCTGAAAATTTATTCAAGTTTGCCAAAGAGATTGGATTAGATACAGATAACTTTAGTGAATGTATGCTAGAAGCAAGATATCAAGATATGATAATTGCAAGCAATAATGATGCAAAAGCACTTGGTATTGATGGCACTCCTAGTTTTTTTATAATTGGACCAGATAATGAAGTTACACGGATCGGTGGAGCACAACCATATGATGTATTTAAACGCATTTTTGATTCCGAATTAAATAAATAAAAATTTATAAATTATTAGAAAAGGCCACGTACAAAATTATAAAATTATAACTTTTTGGTAGACATATTTAGCTGAATAATGCTTATATGAGAATTAGAGAGGGCATGCGTATGGCTGCTGGAATTGACGACATTGCAATATACATCCCAAAGCTGTTTGTTGATGCTTCAGATTTTGCT
>JACOWO010000146.1 GCA_016176745.1 Nitrosopumilales archaeon | reverse complement strand
ATCATAAAAAAGTCATCGAATGAACTGGCGACTATTAGCTATACCTGCAAGCACAATTCCTCTAATTATCATAATTATTCAGTTTGACATAAAAGCTGAAGATGTATTTGCTGTAGGTCTCTTGCCGTTCTTGGCAGCTGTGCTTGCAATGATGGGAAAACTCTTCATGCAGGGTCTAAAGTTTGGCTATATAGTAAGGAAATATTTTGGCCCAATAGAATCTGTCTGGAAGTTATCTGGCGTTAAAGTTGGAAGCGAGTTCATAAGATTTACAACTCCAATGTTTGTTGGAGGAGAATTTGTCTTAATTTACTGGCTACACAAGAAGGGATTTCCAACCTCTAAAGCATCATGGGTTGCAATCCTAGAAATTGTTACAGACGTAATAGCTGGAGGATCATTATCAATAATTGCTGGCGTTCTTGCGTTATTACATGGAGCAATTGTAGTTGGAGGAGTAGTCCTTGCAACTAGCATTACTGTAACAACAATCTGGGTATCATTGTTTTTCTTGTCTACCAAAAAAACATTTCAGATACCAACTGGCTTGTCTATGCTAATCAAAAAATTTGGAAAAGAAAAAGGAGTCAACTATATCCAAAAAACGAATCAATGGATGGAAGAAATTTGTATAATGAGTAGAGAGAATCTTAGATCACACCAAGCAAAAAAGATCTTTGTTTACAGTCTTCTTTTTTCTATAGTTTCATGGCTCTTTTATGGAGTATCATTTATGGTAATTGCATATGGAGCAGGATATGTCATTGATTTTTTTGATTCACTTATGGCAGTAATGGCTGCAAACGCAATTGGCAACTTGCCAATAACAGTAGGAGGTTCTGGGCTTGCTGAATTTGGCGTTATAGCATACCTTAACAATCTTGATCCCTTTAATTTTGAGGTAGCAGAAGATACTGTAGAGTGGAATCTTATCATTGCATGGAGAATTGCAACATATTATGTTCCAATAGGAATTACATGGCTATTATTAGTCAAATTTGCTTTGAGCAAATACACAAAGACCAGTATTTCATAAAACAAAATTTTAAAACGTAATTAAAAACAAATCCGTAGCCTTTAAGGAATTTTACGTTGAAATGGTTTTTGTATCCTTTTATTGTCATGCCTGAGAAACTTGATGAGAAAAATTAATTGCAATCAAATATACTGAATAGAACCATATCGCAACTATTACCAAAATTGTAAAAAGTTTTTTGATGTGTGGAAGGGCATTTTCTACTAATTCTTTATTGTTGGCTTTTTTAAGACAAATAATTACTATCAAAAACCAACCAATTATTGAAAGTACAAATATTACATAAAATCCTGCAAGTTTTGTAATTGGATTAAGGAATAAAGGGAGACTAGACATTAACAGAAAAATATAGCCTATAAATCCACCATAAGACTCAAGAACATATTTGTTCGCTCTTTTGAATCCCAAAATCATGAAAGCGATTGCAAAGAGAAACGCTTCCACACCTGTAAAGATGTTTTTTAAAACATCGGTTTGTTTTTCGGTTTCAAGATGAACATTCATTGAACCTATCGATAGACCGAGTCCAACAGACAACAGACCAATTATTACAGCCGCTGTTTTGTTATTGATTTGTCTTTCAAAACTTGGGAATGTCATAAACATTCTTAGTAATTTTCGTTATAACCATTCTCCAACAAATCCTAACTAACGTACTAACGTAGTCACTGATCAAATTTGTTCGAAAAGCTGGTGTGTTTTCCTAGCGGAGAGGGGGGCTTTGCCTTTTTACTGATTATCGATAAACTCGTTTGCTGTTTTATATACAAAAACGCGAATTAGAAACCACTTTATTTTTCAAAAAACTGATTGATGTATGAAATTCAAAAATAAAGTTGTTGTAATAACAGGCGCATCAAGCGGCATAGGAGAAGCATCCGCGTTAGAATTTGCAAAGAATGGTGCAAATATAGTGCTTGTTGGACGGAAAAAATCCAAGTTAATCGAAGTAGAAAAAAAATTATCAAAATACAAAATTTCTACGCTTTGTTGCGAATGTGATGTATCACAAAAAACTCAAGTCAAGGAACTGAGCAAACAAGTACTTGATAAGTTTGAGTGTGATGTATCACAAAAAACCCAAGTAAAGGAACTGAGCAAGCAAGTATTTGATAAATTTGGTCGAATTGATATTTTGGTAAATAATGCAGGTTTTGCAATTTATGGACCAGTTTTAGATCAAAGCATTGAAGAAATAGAATCTCAAATGAATACAAATTATTTTGGAATGATCTATTGTACAAAGAATTTTCTACCAAAAATGTTAGAGCAAAATTTAGGTCATATCGTTAATGTAGCATCTGTTGCAGCAAGCTTTGGATTGCCAGGAATAGCACCATATTGCGCATCAAAATTTGCAATGCTTGGTTTTTCAGAAGGGCTAAAGTATGAGCTAAAGGGCACAAATGTCAAAGTTACTGTTGTAAGCCCTATAATGGTACGAACAAACTTTTTTGATCATCAGTCATTTTCCTCAATGCCAAAATATTCTCCTGCCTCATTAAGTGCAAAAACTGTAGCAAAGGCTGTTCTTAGAGCAACAAATTCATCAAGACTTGAAATTATTGTACCATCAGTAGTCAGGGGAGCAGTATGGGCAAAACACACTTTCCCATTTATCGTAAATCCAATTATTGGTTCAGCAATTAGAAAAAGATTAAGCTCAAAAAATAGCTATTCTTCTTCCTCAGGTGGTGATTCTGCACTAGAACCCACATCTAAAAGCTCAAGCTCTTTTAATTCAAATTGATATATTGCTTCCATATCGATCTCTTTTTCCTTTTTTAGAAACTCTATTACCTTTTTACCTAATGGTGCCTTGAAAACATCAAAACTAAATTCGTAGACAACTCCTTTCTGAAGATCTGATGGTTTCAATTTTTTTGAAAGATCTAAGGTTATAATGTACCTGCCATCCTCTACTGGCTCATAGAGTTGTGCATCTATTTTGTTATCTTGCTCATAAATATCTAAAATATAGCCTGTCCTCGCAATAGACTGAGGTTTACCAAATTTTGCGTTCTGTATTTCATCTGTAACCCACTCTGGAATATCTTTTGCCATATGTGTCAGCTACTCTATCTTTGTTTGTCTTTCTTACTTTTCTGCCACCATTCCAAGTAGTCGTATTGCTTGTCTTCTCTTGTTAGCTCTCGTTGGTTAAGTTTTTCACGTATGTCGCCTACTTGCTCTCTTGTTGCATACAAACCACATTTTTTACAAATAAAGTGTTTTGTAACTGGATCAAATTTCATTGGTGCCTCGATTTTTTTAAATAGCTCTTCCAAATTCACGTCTGAATTAGTATTTTGTTCGCGGACGGCTTTTCTTTGTCTTGCAATGCACTCTGGACAATCCGGCATCTACTGCCATCACTCAAGTTTTCCATAAAAGCGTTCCCACTAATCGTAACTACAAGTTCTCTGGTACGCGGATTAATATCGTCATCCCTAACAAAAGGTCAGTTCGCCCATCGAATACCGCGTACCAGATACGAATAATTTATTGATTAAATCTATTATCTTTTCTGTTATTTTCTAGCATTTCACAAACAATTTTTGCAGTAGTTTGCGCTCCGTCTCCCACAAAATTTTTCTTATAAACTTCTAGCCTTTCACCGAATCTATCAATATGATTTTTAATTTGCGTTATTGCATCAAGAACCTGTTTTTTGTTTCTTGCTAGTATGCCTAAGCCCTGCTCCTCAACGCATCTTAGATTATTAGTGTGCTCATCATATACTGGAATTCCTATTATCGGTTTTGCATAAATTCCTACTATCTCGCCAACTACCGTATGGGAACCATTGGTTACAACATAGTCACATAATCGTAAAACAGCATCTTTTTCATGCTCAGATAAAAATCCTATATCTATCTGAAGCCAGTCTACTTTCTTCTCAAGTGCCTCTGAAATTGAATAACTTTTGCCATCCCTACCAAGCACTTTGTTTATTGTAGGATCGTTTTTTGCATGCGAGACAAGCCTTCTTTCACTATCCATTTTATTATCATGAAAAATTTCTTCATATTTTTGACCAGTTATAATATTAGTTGATCTGTTGCCAGTTCGCATCCAATAACCGAAATTGGTACCTTCAATCAATCGTTGAAGATCTGTCTGAAACTTTTCTGTTGTTAATTTACGGTTTGCATAATGGCCAACATAAGTCACTTTATTTTTTATTTTATCTGTTGTTGCCTTTGCAATCTGTTTTGCTATAAAATATAGTGAAGGATAAAAATAAACTCTTGTTGACCATAATTTTGGCATAAACTGGTTTGTTACAAAAACACTTGGAATCCCACGATTCTTTGCTAATACATTGGAACCCATATCACCGTCATTTATAACCAAATCAAATTTCTCTTTATCATATAACCTACCTTCTTCTCTTAGATAATCTGAAATCTGTTTGAGCAATGGTGGGTTTTTTGAAACGGGTAGAAACACATTAAGCAATGACATGGAAACACTTGGCCCACTCTTGCCATCTATTGGTGTAGGCATCAGGATTTCATGGATATGTTGCTTTTGTGATGGAAATTTTTCCAACAGCCTTTGATAAATTTCATCTTTACTAGAATAATGAATTTCATATTCTTCTTTGAGGTATCTTGGGAGAATTTCGTTTAA
>JACOWO010000158.1 GCA_016176745.1 Nitrosopumilales archaeon | reverse complement strand
GCCAAACAGTCCGACTAGAATTAGCTTTCCTCGCTTTCGTAGAATAGATAGGCCCATTTTTGCAGTTGGTGGTGCGTTTACAAAATCTATAACACAGTCAGCTCCCTTGTTTTTACAAATAGACATTATCTCCTCAATGGCTTTTGGATTTTTTGAATTAACAATATAGTCTGCGCCCATCTTTTTTGCAGTTTCAAGTTTGTTATCATCAAGGTCTACACAAATTATGTTAGAGTTTGTCAATGCCCTTGCAATCTGAACACCCATCAAGCCTAGCCCTCCAGCTCCAATTATTACCAGATATTGTTGTGAGTTTGTGTTTGCCTTTTTAATAGCAGTAAAGGCAGTCAAACCAGAGCAGGCAAGCGAAGCTGCGCCATCAAGATCAATCCCGTCTACTTTGACTAGAAATTTTACATTTGGAACTAGAACATATTCTGCGTATCCACCGTCTTGGAATAGTCCAACAGAACGTGGAGTATCACATAGGTTGTCGTTTCCAACCCTACAGGCAGGACAAAAACCACATCCAATCCAAGGATAAACTATGACATCATCGCCAACTGCTACATTTGATACAGATTTTCCAATCTCCGTTACTTTTCCTACTATCTCATGACCTGGGGTTATTGGATATTTTACGCCTCTGTCGGTAACTTTCAAAAATACTCCGTCGCCAAGGTCATATCCTCCTTCCCAAAGATGCAAGTCGCTGTGACACACCCCTGCTGACTTTACTTTAACTACTGCTTGGAGCTCGCCTGGTTTTGGAATTTCAATATCTGTTAGTTGTAGAGGTTCATTTGGAGCAACAATCCTTGCTGCCTTCATATCAGTACTGTTTTTAGGTTATAATATAAGAGTTGACTGGATGCGACAAAAAAATAGAGCGCCTAGATATTATTTCATTAGATAGAGTTTTTTGTTGTGAGTGACGAGACAGAACCAAACATTTCCCAAGCTCCATTGAACATTCTTTTTAATCCTGCCATAGTTACAAAAAAAGATGTTTGGGAAATTGACATAGTTAAGATACTAGAGATTTTAATAAAACTGCTAAACCAAACTGGAAAAAAGGATCTTCGGGTGGCAGGCATGGCAGCATTGTCTTCATCTCTGATTCATAGAATGAAAGTTGAGAGTATCTTTGCACTGCAAAAAGCAGCTATGGAGACAAAACCGTTACGACAAAGATCTGATGTAAATATTGAATTACTGCAAATACCGTATAGACATGAATCAACTTATCCTGTAACACTAGACGAACTCTTAGGACTACTTGAAAATTTGATTGGTTCTATTGCAAACCCACGGTCACGAAGGGGAGGCCAAATGAGCTTTGAGCCACTTGAGGCTCCTGATTTTAAGGACTATTTTATCTCGCTTGAAAACTTAATTGGAAAATACCAAGAACTAATTGTTAGTAAAATCAGTCCTACAGGATCTGGCTTGCTGCGCAACATTGTAGCTGACTTGGATCCAATTGATGCCATACGGTGCTTTTTTGCCATACTGTTCCTAGCCAGAGACCAAAAGGTCGAACTTGAACAAATTGACGAAGATATCAAAATAACGATGATAAATACGGAAATAACAGGATTAGGCACAACTGAGGTGACCAAATAGATGGTAGACATAAACGATGACGAGGCTACGGCAAAACTAGAGGCAGCCCTCTATTCTGCAGGAAGACCTTTGAGCGTAGAAGAACTAATCAAGGCTTCAGGTACAGAATCTAGGAAAAGGACTCTTGCTTTACTTACAAACATTATGAAAAAAACAAAATCATCCTTTAAGGCACTTGAGATTGTTACCTTACCTGATGGATCTTATGTGTTTCAGCTAAAACCAGAATACAACTCCTCGATTAAACGCTATGCATCAAAACCAATTCTTCCTAGTGCAACACTCAAAACTTTGTCGTACATTGCATACATGCAACCAATTTCATCAAAACAACTAGTTGAAACAAGAGGCAATGGTGTATACACACATCTTAAAGAATTAAGACAGCTTGATTTTATTGAACACCAAAATGTTGGCAGACTAAAAATTTACATGACTACTGAAAAATTCAAAAAATACTTTGGCATTCAAGGCGATGCAGACACACTCAAGCAAAAGCTGTTCAAAAAGGTTAGAAAGACCTCTCATTCGCAAGTGCCAACAGAACAACCTGTTACTATAGTCCAGTAATCAGCCTACCAACCACGCATTATCCGCGTTTTGTATAAATTAGAGTATTGTGTGGTTTTTTTGTGAAAAAATCAATCGAGAACTTGGCAACAAGTAAAATAACA